>DFYV01000096.1:0-23755 GCA_002383425.1 Bacteroidales bacterium UBA4073
ACGCAACACTTTTTGTCCTTTTTGTGGTAATTTGTGGCGTTTTACGAAAGTTCAAAAAGTGTTGCTTCCACATCCCCCCGCTACGAAACCCCTGCCACCCATTATCGGGAAAAGATTTTATGCCTTTTTTTGAATATCGTTAGCCAGTGAATTCTAATGGTTGATACTTTATGGTTGATAGTCTGGTTCTGTAGGGTTTTAAGAGTCCCCATTGNNCGTGAAAAAGAAGTTATATAAGAGTCCTGTCTGAAAAACGTTAAACGTTAAACGTTAAACATTAAACGCCTGACGCAGAACGTCTCACGTTTTACTTCTCACAATTAACGTCTCACGTCTCACGTCTCACACCTTACACCTAACGTCTAACGTTTAACGCATCATGCCTAACACCTTATGTTCCTTTCGAACATGAACTTTTTAGACTGGGCTCATTAATGAATAAAAAACTTCGTAATTCGTAATTCTAACTTTAATAGAGCGAAACGACTATCTTGCCCTTCGGGAAATCCTTTACTTCGACTTCGCTCAGTACAAGTCGGGACTTCAGGAATAAAAGCAGTTGCAAGCACAAGCCTTGATTGCCGCATGGATATGGCATTTCGATATATTTCCATGAAAAATTCAAAACCAGACATGAAAAAAATTAACGTGAAAACTAAAATTAATCATAAAAGTAAAGCACGCCACCATGTGCGTGCTTATATGGTAAAAATCTCCAGAAACAACCATAGTTGCTACAGTTCTACCAACTTTTGGGTTGTTTCGAATTCACCAGCCTTTAGCTTCAAAATATACGCTCCACCGTTTAGCCCGATAGCCTTTGCCGAAAACTCATATCGCTTAAACCCTGCTTCAAGGGTTGAGTTTTCAATCTCCTTAACCAGTTTTCCGCTCGTATCGTAAATGCTAAGGTTAACCTGACAAGTTTCAGTTGTGGTAAACTCTATTTTAACCTTTTCGTGGTACGGATTAGGGTAAACGCTCAAGTTAACACTGGTAGCTGGGTTAAGATATGTTTGGTTAGCGGTATTCATCACATTGCAATTGTATGCGGCACGCTTACTAACAACAGGCTCCGAGTTTTCGCCTTTAGCCTCACTGCGAATAAGAACTAAAACCGGGAATCGGTGCTGGGCCACATACCATCGGTAGGTAATATCGGTAATAAGAGCTGTAGTGTTACTGAATTCCTGTTTAGTGGTTTTAACCTCTTTAACGCGTAGCACATTGTCCAATGAATGGCCACCTGGTAGGATTAGCCTGCCAAAACCATCACTTTCGACCCGGTATGTTCCTGAAATTTTCCCAACGGTATTATCGTTAACAATGTAATCGCCCTCATAACTTCCATTGTAGCTATCGGCGTAGGTGAACGGATAACGCATTTTTACGAAGGGTTTGTGATATTCAAAACGTGTATTTCCGTTGGCCGACATGTACCCCACCTGCTCAAGACTGGTAGGGGAAGATTCAAAAACAAAGTAATTCCCAAACTCTTCAAGAACAACATTTCCCTTGCTAAACTTACTGCAGCATTTGGATGTGTAATAACTCTCAATATTGCCTGTAAAAGGATTCTGAACATCCAACCTGCTGAAATCCCAAACCACATTTCGACCCGAAACACCTGGATCAACATAGCTGGTAAGTACCATTGGATTTTTTTGATCGGCAATAAAACCGTGTGTTTCCTGAGTAAGTATTACTTGCCCAAACAAAGTAGAAATATTTGTTGCAAGTACCACAACCAGTAAAAACTTTTTCATGGCCATTATCATTTTAAAATAATAACAAATATAAGCATACGCCAAACCCAAATCAAGAGCAAATTGATAAGTTGCTAAGGTTACAATTATAGTTTTGTTTTACTAATGTTTCGCACGTATCAATATTATTCTAAAAATCAAATATTTACAAATGGATTGAAATTATCATGTAATTCCTTATCAAGTTATTGATAACACCAATGTATATTCAATACTTTGTGAAACTTTGTGCTTACTTCGTGTTTTTTGTGGTTATATTCAGCGATTTAGATTTTTACCACAAAGGTCTCAAAGGGATTCACAAAGACCACAAAGATTGTATGTGTTTGTATTTTAACATCTTAATCAATGAGAATTAAGTGCGAAACATTATTGAGTCCAATCTAAAAAGCCAAATTTCATTAAAAATGATGGTTCTCGTAAAGAACAATAAAGTTAAAAGTTAAAAGATAAAAGTTGGGTACACTCCGAAAACACCTAAAAGTACAATCTTATCACAAATCTACCACTGATTTTTAGTCAATTGCAATCGGTAAAAGAGAAAAAATTATTTTTCGGAGGGGATTCAATATTTAAAAATTTACATTACACCTTACGCCAAAAGTCTAACGTCCAACACTTTACATCTATCGTTTCACGGTTAACGTTTAACGTCTCACGCCTTACACCTTTTGCCTGTAAACTTTTTAGACTGGTCTCATTATTAATTTACAAAGATCATGAAAATTACCTCTATCATTATTGAAATGGCAGCGTCAGAGAATGTTTGGTTTTTAGTGCATACCATTAAGACCATAGGATTTACCAGCTTACGACCTGTAAGTTGTAAATAAGGAGAAAGGCCAGATTCTCACCTGGAACCTGGCCAAAATCCAACCAATAGTCTAAAAACAACTCTTAAATCATTGCCACAAAAGGTGAGCTGAGAATGGGGTAGAATATCAACATCCCTAATCACTGGTCATGATAAACAGGGGTTGCATTTCAAAACTTTTGTAAAAAGGCCTTAGCCGTTCGGTGTTGTAGTAGCGTTCAATGTTAACAACCTTTTTCTTACTAGCAACCACATCAATAGGCATGTTGTCGTATCGGCCGTTTTTAAGTACCACAAGCCTACCGTGAACACCTTTAAGGATTAGGTCGAGAGCAAGGTTACCAAATGCCATAGGTACGATAGAATCGATGGCGTCGGGTTCACCGCCACGAACCAGATAGCCGAGGTTTTGGCTTATAATGTTAATGGTTTTACCTTTATTGAACTTTGGGGTTAACTCTTTAATTCTACGGGAGACAATATCGCCAATTCCACCCAACTTTGCATGGCCAAAAGCATCGCGCTCGTTGCTTTGGAAAACCATATTTTCAAGCCCTTCGAAGGTGGCCCCTTCCGAAATCAACATTGTAGAATACCTGCTTGGATTCCGGTTGCGGTCTTCCACCAATAGTTCAGTAAGCCTTTCGATGTTAAACTTGTACTCAGGGATCACGCAACGGTTGGCAACGCCAGCCATGGTGGGTAACATGGCAGTAAACCCGGCATATCGGCCAAATACCTCCATTACGAGTATTCGTTCATGTGATCCCGCTGAAGTTCGGAGCATATCGGTAAGAGCAATGGTACGGGTTACACAGGTGCTGAACCCAATACAGTAATCAGTTCCAGGAACATCGTTGTCCATGGTTTTAGGGATGGCTATTACCTTAAATCCTTCCTGGTACAAACGTACCCCGTAGCTGAGGGTATCGTCGCCACCAATAGGAATGAGGTAATCGATTCCTAAAAAGGCAAGATTTTTAATAACCTCGGGGGTTAAATCGTTTATGTCCTTGTTATACTTTGATTTAAGATGCTCGGGCACATTTTCCTTTGTCACCTTGGCTGGATTGGTTCGTGAGGTGTGCAGAAATGTACCTCCAGTTCTAAAAGCCTTGTTAACCCTTTCCTCGGTTAGCACCTCAAAGCAATGGCTGTTATCAGCTTGCTTATCGCGGATAATTTCAATTAATCCGGCCCACCCCCTGTGAATTCCTAACACACTAAAACCTTCGCGTAATGCCCTGATGGTAATGGCTCTTATGGCTGGGTTTAATCCGGGCACATCGCCACCACCAGTAAGTATGCCAATAATTGGTGATTTTTTCTGCTGTTCCATAGGTCTTATATTTTAAAAAACCTTTAAATATAAATTTATTCATGGACAAAATCAATAGGTATAAAAAAAAGTTCCCGGGTTGAGGTGATGAAATAATTTTAGCTGATGAGATGATTAAAAGTTAAAAGTTAAAAGTTAAAAGTTAAAGGATAATGGATAAAGGTTAAAGGTTAAAGGATAAAGGTTAAAGGTTCAAAATTACGAATTNNGAACAACGAACAACGAACAACGTCTAACGCCTTAAGTTCCTTTCGTCCATAAATTTTTTAGACCAGCCTCTTTTATGATTTACAAAAAAACCGGATGTATTATATTGTCGACATCCGGCAGGGGAAATTGTAAACCTATACTAAAACCTGAAGTTTACGCCAAGCGAAAATGAAATACCCTGGTTGTAAATTTTTGTATCTTTAATCATATCGGTGTTATTTGAACCTATAAAAGTTTGGTAAATATTATACTTTTGATTTAGAAGATTTTTGACCCCTGCTTTTATTTCAAGCTTTTTCCAAAACTCTTTGGATATTGTCAGATCAACTAAGTGCTGGTGCTTTTCGTAGTAGTCGGGAATGTCCTGCTCCTCATTCTGGAAAGGGATGCCTACTGCTAGAATTCGGTCGCCTATAACGTTGTACTGAACTGAGATACTGAGATCCTGATTCTGGTTTTGGTAGAAAATACCCATGTTTACTACATATGGCGATTGGCCTTGCATAGGTCTATCCCTGAAAATGCTACCTTTAGGGAAGTTCACACGGCTATAAATATACGATGCATTCATTACTACATAAAAATTTTTCAGGAATTGAATTGTTTCCAACGATTTACGCAGGTCGATTTCTGCGCCAAAGCTGTAAGCGCTTTCAGCGTTGCTGTATGTAAATAGCGGACGATTTCCGGTAGGTTTGAAAACATGTTCGATTGGGCCATCAAAATTTTTATAGAAAACTCCAACTGAGAAAGTTTCGCCTGAATTGGGGTATAATTCCCATCGTAAATCGTAGTTATAAATGATGGAATTTTTCAGGTTAGGATTTCCCACATAGTCGGCTTCGTCGATGAAGTTATAAAAGTAAAATGGGGCAATTTCTCTGTACTCCGGGCGGTTTATCGAAATGCCAGCCGCAAGCCTGATTAGATTTTTCTCATTAAAGCTATAGGTTAAATTAGCCGAAGGGAAAAAGTCAAAACTTTTATCCTCAACTTTTAAAGCATTGCCGTAGCTATCGAAGCTGTTAAGCGTTTGATTCATCCATTCAAGGCGTACTCCTCCGTAAAAAGTTAATTTTTTGGTAATGTTGGTATTGGCAGCAAGGTAGGCCGATCCAATCAATGCTGTTACATCGTACGAGTCGGATTTAGAGGTTGACTCTCTGAGAAGAAAACCATCGGGACCAGTATTGATATTACTGATGCTGAATATCTCATCGATGGGTAACCATACCGACTCGGTATATGATGAATTTTTTGCGAAGCCCAGTATCCGGGCATCAAAGCTACGGGTTTTAAATTCACCGTAAGCACCGCTTTTGATAGTAGGCTCCCAGTTCCCTACTTTAATTTTTCGTTCGTAATTTACCCCTATATTTGCATTATGTTCAATAAGTTTCATGTATAATCTTCCCGCATCGCTCACCGATGGGGTTAAGCCCACTGCCGCATAATACTCGTTATAGTGAGGAATTAAAGGTTCATCCTGCAGGGTGGTTCTAAGCTGTTTAAGGTCGGGTTCATTCCTGTACGAGAGGGCATATCCTGTAACCCAATCTATCTTATTTTTTTGGTTATCGCCCCAGCGGTGTTCTCCGCCCAGCTGCGATGAGTAGGTTGTTCGATTCTGAAAGTTATCCTGAAACGAACGGATGGTAAACCCCTCGTAGCCATTGTACCCGTTCCGAATAACTGTATTGCTTTTCCCAATCAGGTTGAACAGGTTGCGGAACTCAATTTTGCTTCCTTTACCAGTAAAGTATGACCAGTTGTGTAGTAACCCCACTCTTACATTCCGGGTAAAAGTGCTGTCGTTGTAGTTGTGGTTAATTGGTGGTTCTTGCCCAGGTTGCTGTTGAACCTGATATTCAGTGTGCAGAATATCAGCTGTTTCATAGCTATTGTTATACGTTAAGGAGGTTATATTCCCTAAACGTTTATTGCCTTTCTGCCATTTTTTACCAAACGAAAGGTTAAACTTTTGGTCGGGAATAGCATTAACGTTTTGTGGTGCCCAATCGGTGTTTAGACTTTGTCCCAGATTTGCCAGCTGTGAGTTTGTTAAACCTCTCAAGCTGGAAGGGAAACCCGATGGTAAATTTCTTGTTCCATCGTCAAAACCGAGCCAGTCGGTTTTAGCGGTTGTTATCTGTTTAAAGCTATCGTAACTGGTGCTGGTATTGAATCCAGTGGTATATCCTACGGTCATAAAGTCTTCATCGGGCATGTTCTTGGTAAATATTTTAACAAAACCGCCTGTAAAGTCGGCAGGTAGTTCGGGTGATGGACCCTTGTAAATCACGATGTTATCGATCATGGCACTGGGTATTACATCGAACGAAAAAGCTTTTTGGTCGGCTTCGCTCGATGGGGTAGAGGCGTTATTAATCCACGCATTATTGTAGCGTTGATTAAGGCCACGCACTACCACAAACCTGTCATCGATAATAGATACACCTGGCACACGACGAATAACTTCCGAGGCATCCCGATCCTGCGAACGGTTTATCTGTTGAGCCGAAATTCCACTGGCTACCGTTAGGCTTGCCTTTATGGTGCTTATCATCGCAACCTCGGTGCTGGTTTTTCGGGTTGCGGTTACGGTTACACCTTCAATGGCTGTGGTTATTTCTTCAAGATCAACTTTAACCACTGTACTTTTGTTGGGCTCTACCTTAACATTTTGTAAAACTACGGGTTGATATGATATAAATGACACTAAAATGTTGTATGTTCCAGGATTGAGATTTGATAGAGCAAAATGACCATCAAAGTCGGTAATAGTGCCCGTTGTGGTTCCTTCAATAATTACGGTAGCACCAACAAGCGATTCGTTGCGTAACCTGTCGTAAACAACACCTTCAATTGTACCTTTTTGCGCAAATGAGCTAATAGCAATAGAATATCCTGCGAGCAGGAGTAAAACCATTTTACTTTTAGTAGTTTTTATCATAATTTATGGTGTGTTTCCATCAATTTTTGCCGCTACAAAGTAAGCCACATTAAATGGCTTCAATTTTAATTCATTGTTACCCTTATGTTAATCTAACTCTAACTTTATTTGGATAAATGTTAGCTTTGGGTTAACTTTAAACAACAGTTTTATATTTTATCTTTGTATGATAAAAATGAAGCGGAATGAATGTATCCCGATTTAAAATTCTGGTGGTTGACGATGAACCCGACATTGTTGAATTCCTTAGCTATAACCTTAACAAGGAAGGGTTTCAGGTTCAAACTGCCAGTAATGGTCGTGAGGCTATAAACAAGGCCATTGCTTTTAATCCGCACCTAATACTCCTGGATGTGATGATGCCCGATATGGATGGTATTGAGACCTGCGAACAGCTACGTAATTTGCCTTCAATTCAGAACACTTTGATTGCGTTTCTTACCGCACGTAGCGAGGATTATAGCCAGATTGCCGGTTTTGATGCGGGCGGCGATGATTATATCACAAAACCCATTAAGCCCAAGGTGTTGATTAGTCGCATTAAAGCTCTCCTAAAACGTAGCGGCAGCCTGATTGACGATACCGAAAAATCAGAAACCATTCCCAATGAAGGAATTTATATCGATAAGGAACGTTACATGGTTTATGTGAATGGCAAGGAACTTTCATTGCCTAAAAAAGAGTTTGAGCTGCTTGCCTTGCTCCACAGTAAGCCCCAAAAGGTATTTACCCGCGATGAGATTTACCAGTCTGTTTGGGGTGACGATATTGTGGTTGGCGACAGAACCATAGATGTTCACATCCGTAAGCTTAGGGAAAAACTTGGCGACGATTATATCAAAACTGTAAAAGGGGTAGGTTACAAGTTTACCTCGTAAGTGGCAGTAAATCAATCTGCAATGCTCACTAATGGCCATTTTTATTAAACAAATCTGAGTTTGAGATTGTTTTTATCTTTGAACCAATTTATTTTTAGAATAGGATAATAGTTTTGTTTAACATTTAAATGTTCTTACCATGAATATTGCTTTTTGGAAACCGGAATACAGTGTTTCGGTTAAGAGTATTGATGCCGACCACCAAAAACTTTTCGATTTGCTCAATCAGCTCTTTGAGGCCATGTCGAAAGGGCAAGGGAAAAACGTACTTACTGAAATAATCGGTGAGCTGGAAAGATACACCATTTACCACTTCCACCGTGAAGAAACCTACTTTAGGGTTACCAATTATCCCCAAAAAGATGCGCATATAAAGGAACATCAATACTTTGTCCAAAAAATATCCGAGATGCGAAAACAGTACGAAAAGGATAGTAGCGCTGTTTCGGCAGAGTTACTTGGATTTTTAAGTAATTGGCTGAAGGAACATATTCTTGTAACCGATAAAGCATACCAAGAGCACTTTAAAAAGCATGTCGTGGTTTAGAAGCGTCTATAACAAAACGAATCTGTAATAATTAAAAAGGTTCGAGGCTTTGGGTTCAGGGTTCAGGGTTCTGAGTTCAAGGTTCAAGGTTTCAGATTCAAAATTCTAAATTCTGTTTTACAAACAACGAACAACGAACAACGAACAACCAGTAAATAGCATAGATTTTACAAGAACTGAAGTTTTACTTCTTTTAAATATTTATTCTGCAAGATGTTTGCAATTCGTTTCACAACTGTTCTTCGGATTTCTAGTTCAACCGGTAAGTTAGGGTCTTGATGAGCAACGTTGACGCAGGTGCCAACTACAAACTCAATGCTATCGCTTTCCAGTATTAGTTTTACCAGCTCATCGGCAGGACCTTTGCCAAGGTTGGAGTTTTCGTTGTATGTTTCAAGAATAGTATTTACCTTGCTTAGGGTTAAAATACCTTCGGTAACCAGATCAGCGCCTTCCATGTGGCTTACTGGGGGTAACTCTGGGTCAGTAAATTCTAAGCTATCCTCAACATCGCGTTTTAATTCCCTGGCAATAATATCGACAGTAGTTGCACCACAAATTGCTTTTTTCCCTTCAAATGATTCAAATACACTGGCAAGCTTTGAGTCATTTTCTTTTTCGTAGGGTGGTCCGGTGCAGATAAGCAGTTTACGCGGACTTCGGAAGTATATGGTTACACACGATGCATCATCTTTTGGATGATACCCATCATTCAAGTAAGCCATGTTAATCACTTTGGTGCTAAGCTTGCGGGCCGAGATATCGGGTTCATTTTTAATAATTCGCTTTACAAAACTTCTGGCTTCGTCGTCCCAGCCAAAGGGATAGTCAGTTGAACCCATTCCCGATTGGGTTATGCCATCCGTCCAAAGAATTATACGGTCTTCCTTTTGTGGAAAAAATGAGCAAAACTTTATCTCCTTGCCTGCATTCTTCTTGCTATTCAGGATTATACATTGCCATTCAGGCTCCAGTTCATCAACGCCTCGCATGATAAGGCATTGCGGGTTGTCGTACTCCAGAATACGGGTTTCGCCATTATGGTCAATGTCAACAATTGAGAAGGTGGAGTAGCTCATTTTTCGTACCGAGCATACCGGAAGCGTATTCATGATAATATCGGCAATGGTATTAACATCTTTATGCTCAATAGTAAAGTTAAGGGCCATGGTCGATGTTAGAGTTGCTAAAACATTTGCTTTAACCCCATGCCCCATTCCATCGGATAGGACAATGATGGTTCGTTCCTCATCCTGTAGCCTTTGGGAGTAGAACACATCGCCGCAAATTCGCTCCTCGTGGTGTTTTTTTTGTTGGCAGTTTACCTCTATAAAAAAATTGTTGGTCATATCTCCTTTTACTTAGCTTTACCACTGCTGTTGCCTCCCTCGCGGTAGGCTTTAATGATAGAGTTGAGCATTTTTTCGGTTTCCGAAGCACCTTCGCCCAACAGGAAACCAATGTTTTGAACCATGGCCAGGTTTTTATCAATAACCTCGGTTATGCGCTTTATAACCTCTTCTTTCTGAACTTCAGGGGCATACATATCGCGTATAACGGCACCAACAATGCTATTGGGTTTAATGGTAAACGCCGAAAGGTTTAGCAACTTGTCCTTGTACATCAAATCGCGATTCAGGATGTCGGTGTTGTTTTGTAAAACGTTGGTGAACAAGGTGAGCATGTTATACGGGAGAAGGGTTTTAAGGTCAGCTCCCACAAGTCCTGGAATTATTTCGTTAATATCAATGGCATCGTCGCCAAGCAGGTCGATAAAGCTCTGGTTGCTTTGAATTATTTTTAGCTTTTTGTCGATTAAAACCACTGCCGAAGGCAATTTTTTCAGCATGGTTGTAATGGTTTCGGTGGCTTCCCTTGCTGCTTCCTGCTCAACTCTGGCCTTTTTCTCCGATTCTCTGAGGGCTTCCTGGGTTTTGGCTAGTTTATCGTTGGTTGACTGAAGGGTTTTAATGTATTCCTGACGTTTCTTTAGGCTGTAATTTAAACACATGTCTGTATGTGCCAATCCTGATGCCACAGCCGCTGCAAAATCGTGGCACGATGAGTACCCACAGGCTTCACAGCCTGAATCATGACCTACAAACTCTTTGTCAATTGCTTTGAGTACTTCCTCTAATTTTTGCTTGTTTGGAGTGGGTAAGCGTTGGTCGTCAATTGTAAAACTCCTTGAAAAGTTGCCGTTACTATGTTTTAAAATGCTGGCATTCCACTTTTCGCGGTCAAATGTTTTTAAACGTTTATTGGCGTAGTTTACCACCATTGTCCGCCGTATAAATTTTTTACCTCCCCGTGAGGTTCCAGGTCCCATAAGGCAACCCTCACAGTAAAAAAGGTTAAAATGACGATTAATCGTATCGATGCTGGTTTCAAACTGCTCCATGGCATGTAGGGTATTATTGGGTCCATTTGTATTGATAACCGTTCCGGTTAGTAAGTCTTCACTAATGTTTACAGATTGCAAAATACCACGCCCAATAGGGAATAGTGAACCCTTATAGCCAATTGGTTCGTCAAATTCAGAATACTCTAAGTTGCTCTCCTTGATATTGAATTCCTCAAAAAGTTCCCTGAGCTCCACAAACGTAAGGTTTTCATCGATTCTACGTTCATCATCGTAAAGTTTTATTTCTTCTTTGCTCTGAATACACGGGCCAATAAGAACAACTTTTACGTTTGCTCCATATTCCTTCCTAACGGTCATGGCGGTTGCTACAACTGGCGATATTATTGGCGCCAGGTTTTGTATAAGCTCAGGGTGATACTTTTCAACCATTGATACCACTACGGGGCACATGCTGGTTATAAAATATTTACCCTTGAAATCTTCGAATAGCTTTTTGTACTCTTTGGCAACCAGGTCAACCCCAAATGATACTTCACACACGTAGGTGAAACCTAGTTGTTTAATCATCTGCACAAACTTTCGGTAATCGGTAATATCAACAAATTCACCTGATATGCTTGGCGAGCAAATGGCGACAACGGGCTCATCACTTTTTAGCAGTTCCAAAACTTCTTTTTTCGACGACTTATAGCTTATGGCGTTAACCGGACAAATATTTAAACAGCTGCCACACCCTACGCATCGGTTATCGACAATTCGGGCATAATTTTGCCCCGCTTTTACCTCTATGGCTTTAACCGGGCATACCCTTACACATGCGTAACAATTTATGCATGTTTGCTCATCAATCCTAAATAGTTTCGACATTTTAAAATTCTAAAGTAATTCGTTTATCAGAATGTCAACAACACTATTCTCATCAAATCCGTTGTATTGCTTCCCGTTGATGGATATGTTAGGGCCTTCGGCACAACTGCCAAGGCAATGCCCTCCATGGAAGTTCACCTTATCCTTTAAGCCATGGTCGTCCAAAAACTTGATTATTGCCTTGAGGGTTGCCTTGTTTCCCCTTGCAAAGCATGAACTACCCAGACATATTATTACTTCGGTTCTTTTTCCCATCTTAATGTTATTTATATAACACTATTTTGAATTGCTAAGATAGGATAAGATCGGCAATTTATGTTTGGAATAAAACCTTTTTTTTAGTCAACTCCTTATCTATAATCTTTTTAAATAAACAAAATATTGATTTTTGGTGAACATTTTACCCAACGTTTTACTATATTGTTCCGTGAATAACAAGTCTTTAAATTTTGTAATATATTGATAAACAACTATATATAACTGTTAATCACCTAACAGATGTTTTGCAAAAAATTATAATGATTGTGTTTTAAAGTAACAATTACAGGGCAATTATGTCGAACACTGAAAAAATTGAAGAGATATTAGGCCGATACAGCTATTCGGGTGCTGATAATTTAATCTCAATACTTCAGGATATTCAAAACGAGCTGGGTAAACTCACCGAGGAGGCTATAGTTATAGTAGGGCATAATTTACAGATACCCACCTCAAAAATTTATGGATTAGCCACGTTTTACAATCAGTTTAAGTTTGAAGGTAAAGGGAAAAATCACATCTGTCTTTGCAACGGAACTTCATGCTGGCTTAAGGGTGCAAAGCGGAACTTGGTTTACCTGAAGGAGAACTTAAAGTTGGAAAATGGACAAACCTTACGCAATGGGGAATTTAGCCTTGAAGTGGTTACATGCATGGGGGCTTGTGAACATGGACCCGTTATTTCAATTAACAACGAGTACTTCAGTGACGTTAATCCCGAGAAGCTTAAGAAAATACTTGACGATTTAACACAAGAGTAGCTATGGAGCGGTGCGATTCCAAGGCTGAATTGGCATTTGTTAAACAAGACGTTATTCCACATCTGCACAATGGTGAATGGGGTGCTGAGGCAAATGCTAAACTTGGTGTATTAAGGCGCGAAAGGGTTAAGCAACCGGTTATTTTTATAGGCATAACATCGTCGTCGGTAGTTGCCGGAGCATTAAAAACAAAGGCTGCCATTGAGCAATACCTTGACGATTATGCTATTGATGCCGATATGATTTGCGTTGGCAGTCATGGATTGTGTTCCCACGAACCCATTGTGGAAATTCAGCTACCTGGCAGGACACGAGTAGCTTTTGCGAATGTAACCAACGAAAGGGTAAGTTCTATCCTTGATGGCGCCATTAATGGGTTTATTCAACCAGAAAATGCAATCTTTCAGTACCATTCCGATATCCATGAGCCTTGGCATGGTATTCCTTTTCGACACGAAATACCTTTTTTCAAAAGGCAAAACCGAATTCTGCTCAAGAATGCAGGGATAATCTGTCCCGATAGCATTGCTGAGTACATAGCACATGGGGGATACAGCGTTTTGGCTAAATCATTCCGTAGCTACACATGCGATGATATATGCCGAATAGTTGAGGAGAGCATGCTGCGTGGCAGGGGTGGTGGGGCATTCCTCACCGGTGCTAAGTGGCGTAAAGCATTACAGGTAGCCGCAAACGAACGTTACCTGATTTGTAACGCCGATGAGAGTGATCCTGGTGCTTTCATGAATCGCCTGCTTATTGAGAGCGACCCGCATAGAGTAATTGAGGGAATTATTCTGAGCTCTTATGCCATCTCGGCAAGTAAAGCATTCGTTTACATTCGTGAAAACTACAAGTTGAGTATTGAGCGAATTCAAAATGCCATCAACCAAGCTTATGAGGTTGGTTTACTGGGTTACGACATTTTGGGTAGTGGCTATTCCCTTGACATTGAGGTTCGAAAGAGCCCCGGTGCCTATGTTTGTGGTGAGGAAACCGCATTAATTAAAAGCCTCGAGGGAAAACGCGGTATGCCAAGCATTAAACCTCCATATCCAGCCGAACTGGGATTATATGGTAAGCCTACTGTTGTAAACAATGTGGAAACCCTGGCTAATATACCCGCCATTGTAAGTTATGGGGCACAGTGGTTTACCTCTATAGGTTCAGCCCGATCAAAAGGAACAAAAATATTTTCAGTGAATGGGCAGGCAGCTCAAACCTGCTTGGTGGAACTTAGCTTTGGTGAGCCCCTCACCACTATACTGGAACTTGCCGGGGGGGTTAAGAATGGGCGTACATTTAAAGCCTTGCATCTGGGAGGGCCTTCGGGGGTGAGCCTTACATCCGACGAACTCAAATTTCCAATTGATTTTGATGAGTTACCTAAAATGGGGATTTATCTTGATTCTGGTGGTGTTCAGGTGCTCGATGATACCGTATGCATGGTCGATTTGGTGAAGTATTTCATGCACTTTATCCGAAATGAGAGCTGTGGCAAGTGTATTCCTTGTCGTGAGGGGTCGAACCGTATGTATCAGATACTCGATAACATTTCTAAACGACCGGTTAGCAATGAGGCTCATGCAACGCTTGAAAGGTTTAAGGGGGTTATTCAACTTGAAACGTTAGCTGAGGTTATGCGCGATACATCGCTTTGCGGTTTGGGGCAAACTGCACCCCGACCTATTCTCAAAGCCCTAAAATCGTTTCGCGATGAGTTTGAAGAGCATATCTTCGACCGGAAATGTAGAGCTAATGTTTGTCACGATTTAAGAACATTTTATATCGATGTTGAAAAATGCACCGGCTGTAGCATTTGTGCCAAAAAGTGTCCAACGCAAGCCATTTATGGTACGCCTCGTTTGCCCTACTTTATTGTTGAAGATCGTTGTATTGGATGTGGAATATGTCAGGAAACCTGCAAGTTTGGTGCTGTTTTTTTCAAGTAAAGTATAGCCGTTATGAACATCAATATCGAAGTAAACTATAGGTCAGTTCAGGCGAACAAAGGGGAAACTATTCTTGAGACCCTAACCCGTAATGGCATAAGGGTTCCAACGCTTTGCAACCTGAATGATTTAAGCCCAACAGGGGCTTGCAGGCTATGCGTTGTTGAGGTTGAAGGTCGCGATAACCTTGTTACATCTTGTACGCAGGTGGTTGAAGAAGGTATGCGAATCTACACCCACTCTCCACGTGTGGTGCGAGCTCGAAAGACTATAGTGGAGCTGTTGCTTGCTAATCACCCCGACGATTGCTTGTACTGCGAACGAAATGGTTCCTGCGAATTACAGAATTTGGCTGTCGAACTTAATGTTCGTGAACGAAAGGTTTTGCATAAATCGTTCACTCAAAAACTAGACCTTTCCAGTCCTAGTATTGTACGCGATCCCGCTAAGTGCATTCTTTGCGGTAGATGTGTAAGAGTGTGCGATGAGGTTCAGTCGGTATCAACCTTTGAGTTTGTGAACAGGGGTTGTAATATGTATGTGGGAACAACCATGTTGCGCGATTTGAACTTCTCAAATTGCATTGGGTGTGGGCAATGCGTAATGGTTTGCCCTACTGGTGCACTATATGAACGGCAAAACCTTACCGAGGTGATGGATGCCCTTAATAACCCTGAGCTGGTTACAGTGGTGCAAATCGCCCCTTCCATTTCTGTTTCCGTAGCATCAGAATTTGGTCTTAAGCCCAGTAAGGATGTTAACGGTTTACTCTTTGCTGCCCTGCGGAGGATTGGATTTAAGTTTGTATTCGATACAGCAGTTGCTGCCGATGTTGTTACCAGTGAGATGGCAACCGAACTGATTATGCGAAAGGAGAATGGGCATGACCTGCCAATATTTTCGTCGTGCTGTCCTGCATGGGTAAAGTTTATGGAGCAATGGTACCCCAATCACATTACAACTTTGAGCGCTGTTAAATCGCCCCAGCAGGTAATGGGAACTTTAATTAGGAATTACTTTGCCCCGGCAATCGGTATTAATCCTTCAAAGATATTTTCGGTTTCGGTAATGCCATGCCTGGCTAAAAAGTTTGAGGCTCAGCGCGAAGAGATGACTACTCGCGGACTTTCCGATGTCGATACGGTAATATCTACCCGCGAGCTGGTTAGGTTGATAAAACTTTATGGCATTGACATGCAAAGTTTGGAGTCGCAACACGCCGATAAGCCTTTTAACATTCGAAGCTCTGCGGGTAAACTTTTTGGAATCTCTGGAGGAAGCGCTGAAGCCCTTGCTCGTATGGTCTTTTTCAGATTAACGTCCAAAGAGCTGAATCAGAGCAATCTAAACGAAATTAAGGTAATTTCTGGGGTTAAAGCTTACTCATTCAATGCAGCTGGAAAAACGTTCACATTTGCAGTGGTGAATGGGCTTAAAAACATCCATACAATCATTCCTGCTTTAGCTGATGGCGATGTTAAGTTTGATTTTATTGAGGTGATGGCCTGCCCGGGAGGCTGCATTAATGGCGGAGGGCAGCCCTACGGCGATAATGCAAAATTTGTCAGGATGCGGGCTAAGGCAATTATTGATATGGACGATTTTGACGCTATCAAGTGTGCTGCCCGAAATCCTGTGGTTCAAACAATTTACGATGAGTTTTTAGGTGAGGTAGGTGGCGAAAAATCCAGGAAGTTTTTACACACCCAATATTCAAAAAGGGATGTTTTGCTTTAACCTGATACAGCTGCATCATGGAGTCAATTCGGGAAAAACGGAAGTTGGTTTACACTATCAAAGAGTTATGCAGGGTATGCTATACCTGTGTAAGGGAATGTCCGGCAAAAGCTATTAAGATTGTAAACGGTCAAGCCGATGTTATTGCGGAACGGTGTATAGGTTGCGGTAACTGCGTTAAGGTTTGCAGTCAGGATGCAAAAGTATTCCTGCTCACTCGCAATGAGGTTAAGAGTATGCTTCAGAGTGGCGAGCAGGTAGCGGCTTTGGTTGCCCCAAGCTTCCCTGCCGAATTTACTGAAATAGCTGATTACCGACAATTTGTAGGAATGCTCAGAGCTTTAGGTTTTAGCCATGTATTTGAGGTAGCATTTGGTGCCGATCTGGTTGCCAATCGATATAAATTGTTGCTTGAGGATAGGACAGGTAATGGATATATATCGAGCGATTGTCCTGCCATTGTAACATACATTCGTTACTATCATCCCAAATTGGTCGATAGCTTAGCGCCTGTTGTATCGCCCATGGTGGCAATTAGCAGGGTGGTCAGACGTATTAATAGTAGCCTGAAACAGGTGTTCATAGGTCCTTGTATTGCCAAAAAGGATGAATCACAAGAGATTGATGAGGCAATAACTTTCAGGGAATTACGGGTACTTTTTGAACAGGCTAACATCTTACCCCAGGATGTTGAACTTTCCGATTTCGATCCACCTCATGCTGGGAGGGGTGCCATATTCCCTGTGAGTAGGGGATTAATGCAAACTGTAAATATATTCGACGATTTAATCGAAGGCAATATCACAGTTGCCGAGGGACGAATAGGATTTCAGGAAGCCATCAAGGAGTGGGAAGCAGGGAATTTAAAAGGGCAAAACCTTGAGCTGCTTTGCTGCGAGGGGTGCATCATGGGTCCCGGCATGTCGCCTGGTGGAAAACGTTTTGAACGAAAAACCTATATCAGCTCCTATGCTCGTAAAAAGGTAACACCTGAACATCTTAAAAGGTGGGAGATTGCCATGTCGAAGTTTTCTGATCTTGATCTCTCGCGCAATTTTGGTCCCGACGATAAACGCCTTGCTAAGCCAACCGACGATGAAATTAATAAGGTTTTGGCTAAAATGGGTAAGTTTACTCCTCGCGATCACCTTAATTGCGGGGCTTGTGGATACGACACTTGTATGGAACATGCCATTGCCATTGTCCAAGGTCTTGCCGAGGTGGAGATGTGCTTGCCCTATGCCATTGAGGAGTTGCACGAATCTATCGACAATTTGGCCATATCTAACGAGAAGCTGGCTAAAATGCAACAAGCACTTAAACAATCCGAAAAACTTGCCCACATGGGGCAACTCTCCGCCGGTATAGCCCACGAGTTAAATAATCCCTTGGGCGTAGTTCTGATGTATAGCAATATCCTACTTGAAGAGTGTAAACCCAACGATCCCATTCGTAAGGACCTAGAACTTATTTCATCCCAGGCTGAACGGTGTAAAAAGATTGTTAGCGGGTTGCTAAATTTTGCTCGTAAAAATCAGGTTAATGTCGAAAAGGTTAATGTTTTGAAATTGGCTAAGGATAGCATTGCCGGTGTTGTGATACCAAAAAATATCAATACCAATGTGATTCCCAGAACTTCGAATCTGCTGGCAGACCTCGACTACGATCAAATGATGCAGGTGCTAACCAACCTCAATAAAAATGCCATTGAGGCTATGCCAAATGGCGGCGAGCTCTCATTGATCATCGAAGGCAGTGACCATGAGGTTACTATTCGTGTTACCGATACTGGCGAAGGAATACCAGCCGAGAATATGGATAAGCTTTTTACTCCATTTTTTACTACCAAGGGAATTGGCAAAGGTACTGGCTTAGGACTGGCTACAACTTACGGCATAGTTAAAATGCACAGGGGAAGAATTGAAGTTGACTCCAACAGTGATCCGTTGAAAGGACCAACAGGAACTACTTTCAGCATTACTCTTCCCCGTAACATTAATGCTGATTCGGGAACCAACAATACTAGATAAAAATCAACAGCCATGTCAAATTCACAAAAAACCATTTTAATTGTTGACGACGACACCGACTATCTTTTCCAGGTCAAGCATCATGTGGAAAAAATGGGTTTCAATGTTGTAACAGCCGAAAGCCAGCGTGAGGCTGAGAGTATTCTAAAGAATCTGAAGCCCGACCTGGCCATTCTCGATCTGATGATGGAAAATGAGGATAGCGGGTTTATACTTTGCTACAAGCTCAAACGGATGTACCCTGAAGTTCCTGTTATTATTGCCACTGCAGTATCGGCCGAAACAGGTATGTGGTTTGGCATTTCAACTGAACAAGAGCGCCAGTGGATTAAAGCTGACCAATACATGGAAAAGGGCATTCGCCCCGACCAACTTAATCGTGAAATAATGAAACTACTAAGGATTTAAGATGGAAGTAATTGATATTCTGATTGTTGACGATGAACCCGGAATTCGTTCTGGGGTTGTTCGAATTCTGAAAAACTTTACGGTTAGCTACCCCTTCCTTGAAGACGATTTTGGTTTTAATGTGCTTGAAGCTGCTACAGGCGAAGAAGCTATTGACATTATTAAACGTTCATGCCCTGCCATCGTCCTGCTCGATAATAAATTGCCTGGAATACAGGGCGTTGATGTTCTGCAGTTCATCAATCAAAATTACCCTGAGATACTGGTTATGATGATTACTTCGTATGCTTCGCTTGAGTTAGCCGTTAGGGCCACAAACATCGGGGCATACGATTTTGTCCCTAAACCTTTCACCCCTCAGGAACTCAAATCGTCGGTTGAGAATATTACCAAGCATTACTTCCTTCGTCGCATGACGCGCAGGCTTCACCGTGAGGGCAAACAGGTAAGGTTTCAGTTTCTCACTGTGCTTTCGCACGAGCTTAAAGCTCCTCTTAATGCCGTTGAGGGATACTTGAAAATGATGCAGGAAAAACAGGCAGGCGAGAGCATTGATGGCTACATGGACTTCATTAATCGTTCTCTTGACCGAATCCAATCCATGCGTAGCTTAATCATGGACCTGCTCGACTTTACTCATATTGAATCGGGTAAGAGGCAGCGAACCATTCGTGAAATCGATTTAACGCTCGTAGCCCGCTCTGCTATTGAAACCATGACCCCCCTCGCTATTCAACACGATGTTACATTAACCCTCCAAACAACCAACCCTGTTACTATGCTTGCCGATTCTGATGATATGGAAATTTTGTTTAACAATCTCATATCTAATGCTATAAAATATAATAAGCCTGGCGGTTGGGTAAATTGTAGCATAAGTAAAACCTCGGCAGGAGTTATGCTTAGGGTATCCGACTCAGGGATCGGAATCGAAGCCGATGACATTCCTAAACTCTTCCAGGAATTTACCCGAATCAAAAACCCTAAAAGCAAAAATATTACTGGCAGCGGATTAGGTTTGTCAATTGTGAAGCGCATTGCCGATTTTTATGGTGCCTTTATTGATGTCCAAAGTGAACCTGGCATTGGATCAGCATTCACCATTACTTTCCCTTTGCCTGCCCCGAATACCCTGTACGGTGGAATCTAAATCTACTCAATTTTAAACAACCGTTTGTAAAGTAAAAAAAGTTGAATAAATTTGTGTAAAATTGTAACATTTAATTTATGAATAAGGCAAACCTACCAGAAAAAACAATCGAACGCCTGAGCGAATACCGACGCACCCTGCTTAATTGCCTTGTAAAAGGCAAAACTTACATCTACTCCCATGAGCTGGCAGGTTTACACAACATAACCGCCGTTCAGGTTAGGCGCGATATTATGCTTATTGGATATTCAAGCATGAAAAAGAAAGGCTACAATGTTCAGGAACTCATTAATGTTATTGGCAGTATAGTTGACTATGAGGCAGGGTTGAACGTTGCAGTAATTGGTATGGGAAATTTGGGACGAGCCATTACAGCCTATTTCAATGGTAAGCGTCCAAAACTTAATATTGTTGCTGCTTTTGATGTTGATCCCAATAAAATTAACCGCGTAATATCAGGCGTTAACTGTTATCACATGAAGGAATTGCCCGAGGTAATTGAACGAAGTGATATTTCAATAGCCATAATTTCATCTCCGCCCGATACAGCCAACCAGGTTGCCGAACAGCTTGTTGCTGTGGGTATAAAGGGAATACTTAACTTTACCACCGTACCTCTTGCTGTCCCGGAAAACGTGTATCTCGAAGAGTACGACATGATTACTTCCATGGAAAAAGTGGCTTACTTTGTCAAACAGGCTTATTCCCGGTAAGAGGGTATTATGAAGGTACATCATGGTTTTGATAGTATTGGGACCATCAAAAACCCGGTGGTAACCACAGGATCGTTCGATGGGGTTCATTTAGGCCACAAGGTAATTATTAACAGGATTAACGAGATTGCCCGTAGCATTGATGGCGAATCGGTTCTTATTACCTTTTACCCACATCCACGGAAAGTTCTTTACCCTGAAACTACAGGAAAAAACCTGATGTTCATCCTTTCGCAGCGCGAAAAAATTGAACTACTCAGTAAAACCGGTCTCCATCACCTCATCATTGTTAATTTCACCCTGGAGTTTTCTAAAATCTCTTCCGTTCAATTTATCAAGGATTTTTTGCTTGGCAAGCTTAATGCACGCTACATAGTTGTGGGTTTTAACCATCACTTTGGGCATAACCGGGAAGGCGATTACGAGGAGCTTAAAAAGTTGAGTTCGCAGTATAATTTCATTGTTGAGGAAATACCTGAACAGTACATACAGCAGGAAACTGTAAGTTCTACAACCATTCGTAAGGCTCTGCTCGAAGGTAAAATTCAAAGGGCAAACGCCTACCTCGATCATTACTATTTGATTATTGGTTCTTTAGGAAAAGGAACACATTTCTTTAGGGATGTGGGTTTTCCAACCCTAATGGTTCAAATTGAGGAGGCAGGCAAGCTTATTCCTCCTGTAGGAATTTATGCAGTATCGCTGCATTGGAACAATGCTGCTTACCGGGCTATGGTTATTATTTGGTCAAACGTTGATAGTCTACAGTTGAACCCCTTAACGGTAAGGAATGTTGAACTTCATATCCTCAATTTCGATGGGAAACTCCATAGCACCGATGCCTACATCTACTTTCATAAGCAGGTGTCAAGTATGATTGACACTTCAGAGCCCAGTGTGCTTTTTCAGCAGCTTACCCAGGCAGCTAATCAGGTTGATGTGTTAATTTATTAACAAAACTGACTTTTGTCATTGTCATCTATTTGCTTTAAATGTATCTTTGCCATACGATTAATCGTTTATTGATATAGATTTTTTTAGATTGAATTTTTCTGAGGTTGGCTGGTTACAGCAACCAAGGATTCAGAAAAATGGGTCTGATCCAAAGGAGAAAAGTCTGATGGAAAAGAGAATTGGAGCTGCACTTATTCTTGTTGAGAACCGTGAGAACGCCTCAAGGCTGAATCAAATCCTTTCGGCTAATGCTGGTATTATTATTGCCCGTCAGGGTATTCCCCTTCAGCAAAGAGGTATTAGTGTAATATCGTTGGTACTGGAAGGAACTACCGATGAAATTGGCGCTCTTACCGGTCCAATAGGAAAGCTTAGCGGCGTTCAGGTTAAAACCATCATGCTCAAGGGAATGTAATTTTAGCTTCCTCTTTTTTGGAAATCAGGCTTATGTTGGTTTGAAGTTGTAGTTACAAATAAAAATTGGTAAAAGCCATGAAGTTTAATCCAGAAAAGTACCGCATTCCCGATGAGCCAATGAAGCCTTTCGTCGATGCCGATGAAATTTGGGAATACATCAACAGTGCAAAGCCAACCAAAGAGCGGGTTCGCGAGGTTATTGCCAAATCGCTCGAAAAGAATAGGCTTAACCTTCAGGAGGTTGCTGTTCTTGTTAACACAACCGACCCTGAACTGGTAGAGGAAATATTGCAGGGGGCACGTACGCTCAAGGAGCGTATTTACGGGAATAGAATAGTGCTGTTTGCCCCACTTTACATTGGAAACAAATGTACTAACAACTGCCAGTACTGTGGTTTCAGGGTATCGAATAAGGATGCCATTCGCAAGACCCTTACCGATGAGGAGATAGTACAGGAGGTTGAAGCTCTTGAAGATAACGGGCAGAAACGCCTGATTCTGGTATATGGCGAGCATCCAGAGTATTCGGCTGAATATATAGCTCACACGGTTAAGCTGGTTTATGGCATTAAGAAAAATAATGGCGAAATTCGAAGGGTTAACATTAATGCTGCTCCCCTCGATATTGATGGTTTCCGTAAGGTTAAACAGGCAGGAATTGGTACCTACCAAATTTTTCAGGAAACCTATCATCCCATAGCATACTCATGGTACCACCCTTCGGGTAAAAAAAGTGATTTTGAGTGGCGTCTCACATCTCTCGACAGGGCTCAGGAAGCAGGACTTGACGATGTGGGCATTGGGGCTCTGTTCGGACTTTACGACTGGCGCTTTGAGGTGCTGGGGCTGATTCGCCATACCAATCACCTTGAAGCATGCTACAATGTGGGGCCTCATACCATTTCGTTCCCACGTATAAAATCGGCTTCGGGCTTAAATATAACCGATAAGTACTTTGTATCCGATGCCGATTTCGTGAAATTGGTTGCCATACTCAGGCTTGCCGTGCCATATACGGGAATGATTCTTACCGCCCGTGAGCCGGCACACATTCGTCGGCAGGTAATTCAGTTCGGGGTGTCGCAAATTGATGGGGGAACTAAGCTTGAGCTGGGTTCGTACCATACATCAAAGAATGAGCATCAAAATCTTAACAAGGAACAATTCGAAATTAACGATAACCGCTCGCTGGGTGAAATAATTGATGAGCTTATCGACCATAACTACATTCCCTCGTTCTGCACTGCTTGCTATCGGCTTGGCCGTACTGGCGAGCATTTCATGGAGTTCTCGGTGCCCGGTTTCATAAAACGGTACTGTACCCCCAATGCCATGCTTACCCTTACCGAGTACCTTGTTGATTATGCCAATCCCGAAGTACAGCAAAAAGGGTACAATTTAATAGATAAAACCCTTGCTGAGCTTGAGGGGCATCAGAATACCATTGAGATTCGTCGAAGAATTGATCGGATTAAAGCAGGGGAGCGCGACTTGTACTTTTAGAGTATTTATCATCAATTTAAGCCCTGCCTAACAGTATCAGACCTCCTGATCTATGGTTGAAAATCAATATTTTACAAAGATTTCATCGTAAAATAAATTGACGCTTTTTGTCTAAAAATCCTAAATCCAAAGC
>DFYV01000096.1:23761-37186 GCA_002383425.1 Bacteroidales bacterium UBA4073
TTCGTTTATTAAATTTGCGACATTTAAATTTGCTATTGGATCAGGAGGTCTGAATTTAAGCCCTGCCTGACAGTATTGGCAGGGTATTATTTTGTACAGAACCTTGCCACAACTTCCGATGCCTGGTTATTGCCTAAATCAACAGCTTTTCTTAAGTCGGAGCATCCTTTGGTGGTTTCGTTTTTAATTAAAAAGAGTAATCCACGGTTATACCACGCACCATGTAGCTGCTGGTTTAGCTCAATGGCGCGGGTAAACCACTCAACGGCTTCGTCGTTATGCCCGGTTTGCATGCTTAGCACTCCTATGTTATAGGGGACTATGCCTTCAAACTCATTTGATTTTGCAATAATTTTCAAGTCGTTTGCAGCTGTGTTTAATGTTTCGTTAACGCTTTGCATCTGTTCCCTATTCCTGGTACTGTTTTGAAGGTTATCGTTTTTAATGTTTTCCACAAAATGTACCATCTGAATTCTTGCTAAAACCTCGGTAAGTTTTAGAAGGCTGTTTGTGCTAT
Organism: Bacteroidales bacterium UBA4073; assembly: GCA_002383425.1. Classification (GTDB taxonomy): domain Bacteria; phylum Bacteroidota; class Bacteroidia; order Bacteroidales; family Tenuifilaceae; genus Tenuifilum. The sequence continues at coordinate 24,279 of DFYV01000096.1, forward strand.
CGGCCATAACCATTGGAATTAGCTGCTCCATTGCCATTTTATACTGATTTTGTTGTAAATTCGTTACTACTGCACATATTGCTGTTAATGAATCAGTATCAGGATGGAGAGTTTTTGACTGTTGTTCAATGCTTGCATAATCAAAGTAGAGGGTAAAGTTGCCACAGCTAACCGATTCAAGTTTTTGCCGTATGTTTGAGCTTTGCCAGTTTTGGGGCTTAACATTTTGTGTGGCATCAATTTTTAAGGTGATTACGGGGTAAACAATGGTAAGCATTCTGGTTCGGAGCAGTTCCATACTAATCGACGAGGCGATATCGAGCTCTTCGTCGAGCGAGAGCAACCGTTTCAGCTTACCGGCCGAATCGATAATGGAAGTGATATCGCTACTTGCTTTGCCCCTGAATTCCTGTGCCAGTTTATTACCCTGGGTAAAATCGGATTCTGAACCTTTTAAATCACCCATTTGGGATTTGATTTCAGCTCTAAGTAGGTATGCATTGGCAAACTGAGGGAAGAGGTCAATGGCTTTGTTGATATTATCAAGGGCTGTTTTGAGATATCCTCGTTCGAAACGAATTGAGGCTAAGTAGTAGTGAACCAGAACGTTGGTTGGTATAATCGATGCTAATCGGGTTAAATCGTCGATGGCTCTTTCCTGATTGCCAATTTCGTAGTTTATAATTGCCCGGTTGAATAGGGCAAGGGTGTTGCGGCTATCAAGTTGCAGTACCTTGTTTAAATCGATAAGTGATTGGTTGAGCTGTTTCTGGTAGTAGTGAATCAGTGCTCTGGTAAAGTATGCTTGAGGAAGTAAACTATCAATTGAAATGGCCATATTTAAATCGTTTATGGCCAAAGGATATTTTTTTTGCTGGGCATAGAGCGATCCTCTTCTAACATACGGATTGGCGCTAAATGGATTTAGGTTTATGGCGGTGGTGTAATCGTTCAGGGCACCGGTGCTATCGGTAAGCATTAGCTTTGTGGCGCCGCGGTTAAGCCATGCATCCGGAATTCGTTCATCAATCCTGATTACCTGATTAAATGCCGATAGGGCATCGGCATACCTTTCCTGTTGGAAAAGTATCACTCCGTACGTAAATAGATATTGTGCTGAATTGGGACGTAATTCTATTGCTTTTTTAATGTTCTCAATGGCTTGGTCGGTTTGGCCCATTTGTTCAAAAACCATGGCATTGTACTGGTATGCCTGCGAGAACAGCGGATTTACTTTAAGACACCGGTGAAAATCTTTTTGTGCCCCAATCATATCGCCCTGGTAGTAACGGGCAACACCTCGTAGGAACCAAGCCTCGTGTATGGTTGAATCAACATTTAAAAGGGTGTTTAGCATGGGAATGGCTTCGGCATATTCCCCTTTTGATATTAATTCCTCTCCCCTGTAAAAAAAGTAAGCCTTGTTAAATTGGGCATTTACACCGTTAACGGTAATTATTAAGTGGAATACCGTGAATAAGAGATAGTATCGAGGAAGTTTGAACATGAAGTTTATCTTATCGGGTTGAATTTTTTTCATCTTCTTTCCTCAGGTCAATTTTACCAAGGTTATTCATATTCCAAAGGATTTTTCGTTGATACCTTACCATGTAGCTACTTGGTTTTGCCGGATTGCGTTTGGTTGGAGCAGGTAGGGTAGTGGCAATCATAGCGGCTTCGTGCCGGTTCAGTTGCAATGCTGATTTGCCATAGTACTCTTTTGCTGCCGCTTCGGCACCATAAATACCCTTACCCATTTCGGCCACATTCAGGTAAACTTCCATGATTCTCTCTTTAGTCCAGAACACCTCAATGAGTATGGTAAAGTATGCTTCCATTCCCTTTCGAATCCACGAACGTTTGGGCCATAAAAATACGTTTTTTGCCGTTTGTTGCGAAATGGTGCTGGCTCCTCGTAGTTTCTTACCTTGTTGGTTATACTTTCTGGCCTTTTTAATCGATTCCCAGTCGAACCCGTTATGTTCCACGAATTTGTTATCCTCGGCAGCAATTGCTGCACGTACCATTTCTGGCGATATTTGGTCGATACTTACCCATTTATGCTTGAATGTACTCGACCCTCCCGATGCAGCTGGTGTATGCTTTTTCATTACCATTAACCAGGTGTATTGTGGGTTTACCCATCGGAAAATTATGGTAACCCCAATGCTTATGGCAAAAAAAAGAACCACCGAGAACATGAGCAATCTCAACGCAATCCCTTTTAGGTTTGAAGGGTAACCATTTGCCCACTTCGTTTTCAAAAGTAGAAAATTGTTTAAAGTTGCTAATATATTAAATTTGCATTGACAAATATGGTATGCTATCAGCTAAAAACTATCATTTTATAGTTTGATAAAATGTCATGGTATGAAAAGATTCCTCTTAGCTTTGGCCAGTTTAGTATTGCTAAGCAGCTGCTCCGACGAGGGCATTAATTTTTTTACCCTTGAACAGGATATTCAGTTCGGGGCTCAGCTCGACTCGGCCATTATGGCAAATCCTGCCGAATATCCTATTTTAGATAGATATCAATATTCTGAAGCATATACCCATATCGAAAGGGTGATGTATGCAATACTATCTTCCGATGATTTAAGATATTCCAAAACTTTTCCATGGCAGGTTAAAATCATACACAACGACGATATCCTAAATGCCTTTGCAGCGCCGGGTGGGTATCTGTATTTTTATACCGGTCTAATTAAGTTTTTGGATAACGAAGCTCAATTTGCCGGCGTCATGGCACACGAAATAGCCCATGTTGACCGGAGGCACAGTACGCAAATGTTAACCCGCCAGTATGGTTTTAGCTTGTTGCTTTCCATTGTAATGGGCGATAATCCATCGGAACTTGAACAAATACTTTCAGAGTTTGCGCTTGGCGGAACTATGCTTAAGTATAGTCGCGACAATGAGTATGAGGCCGATAAGTTTGCGGTTACATACCTATACGATACCGATTACCATCCCCGAGAGCTGGCTGGTTTTTTTGAGAAGATGCTTGGCTATACTCAAAAAATACCGGAATTTCTGAGTACCCATCCTTCCGATGAAAATAGGATTGACAATATCGATGATGTTTGGAAAAGCCTTGGTGGTAAGGTTGGTGAGACCTATACCGACCGATACCAAAGCTTTAAGAATTCATTGCCACAAAATTCCGATGTAAATGCCAAGAGCCACTAGTAGGTGGCTCTCGTTGTATTTGAATGCTTTTAAATGGATTTTTTAAGCAGTTCAACCCACCCTTTAACGCGGGCACTGGTTTTATGGGTTTCATAATCCTCGTCGATGGGTAAACCGATGAATTTACCGTCAATCAAGGCTTCTGAGTCGGTAAAGCTGTAGCCCTCGGTGGGCCATTGGCCAACTACTTTTGCGCCCTGCGCTATTAAATCTTTGGCAAGAATGCCCATGGCATCCACAAAGTTACGTGCATAGGTAATGGAATCGCCCGTACCAAAAAAGGCAAAAAGTTTACCTTGCACGTTAATATTACTGAGTTCTGGGCGGAAGGTATCCCAATCCGATTGCGATACTTCACCATTCCATGTTTCACTGCCTAAGGTTGAGCATCCAAAAATGACAATGTCGTAATTGTTAATCATTGCGGGGTTAACCCCTTTTATGGGAAATAAATCGGCTTTGCCATCAAATTCATCCGCAATGAGCATGGCTACCTTTTCGGTTGAACCTCCCGTTGGCCCGTAGAATATACCAATTCGTTTTTTCATATTCCTACATTATTTCATCTGCTGTAAAGATAACATTTTTTTCAATAATCGTAGTAGAGACGTTGCATGCAACGTCTCTACGGTATTCACGTTATCCACGGTATTCATGGCATCCACGATATTCGCGGTATCCACGGTATTCAAAATATCCGCAATATCCAAATCGTTTTCGGTTGCATTTTGCGTTAAAATCAAAATGCCATGAATATGATTCGGCATTACCACAAACGCATCCAATTCGATGTATTGGGCATGATATAGGATTTGATGCTACAACACGATTTATTTGTTTCCTTGCCTATTCTTTAAGGTTTAAAATATCGTGAAAATCCTGCCTTTACCTGTTCACATATATATTCAAAACGGGTTAAAATCAGTATTAGCAAAATAATGGCAAGGCCAATCATTATCTTCTCGTTAGCTGTAAGAGTGTTCCATTTATCTTTAAGGCTCATGATTACTTAACTTACCTTTCTATTCTAATGCGGGCATCAACAGCTACTACCTTATCCTTTGTACCCAGCAATGGGTTTATGTCCATTTCAAAAATTTCGGGGGCAACTGAAACTAAGGCTGATACCCGGCTGACAATTTCTGCGAAAGTTTGCTCATTAACAGGTTCTTGTCCTCTAACCCCTTTTACTATACCGTAACCCTTTAAACCCTGAATTAGGTTAATAGCCTCGTTGGTGTCGATAGGGGCAAGGGCTGCCTTAACATCTTTGAGTACTTCAATGAATATTCCACCTAAACCGCAAAGCACCAAATGTCCAAACTTATCCTCGCGTTTGGCACCAACAAAAAGCTCAACCCCCTTTAGCATTGGCTGTATGAGAATGGCAGTGGTACCATTAATTTTAATCATTCGCTCAAATTCTTTTCGAGCTGTTTCGGAATTTTTAACGTTAAGCACCACACCACCCACGTCCGACTTATGAACTGGCCCTACAACTTTCATCACAACCGGAAAACCTAACTTTTCTGCAGCAATAGCCGCATCGTTGGCTGTGGTTACAACTGCCTCGCCTGCCCGGGGAATACCAGCAGCATCAAGGAGCTGCTGAACTGCATCAGGGGTTAGATAACCGTTGCTGCTATTACCAATAACCTCACGTATAACTTTTTCATTAATCTTGGGTAATACAGTTTTTTCAGGCGCTGGTTTTGGGGTATGGTATATTTTGGTAAGAGAATTTCCCAGCGCAACCTCATCGGGGAAGAATATGCGGCCTTTGGCTATGAAGTGCTCAATTTCGTCCTTTACGTTCATTACTGACGTTAGAACGGGGAATATTGGCTTACGGCATTCCTTCATTTTTTGGTCGAGCAGGTCGTAAACGTCATACACCGGGAAAAGTCCCGGGCTACCGAAGATAACTACCATGGCATCGATGTTGTGGAAGTCGTTCTCGCAGGCATCGATGATGTACCCCAGCTGCTCGGCGGTACCGGTAGCCAGAAAGTCGATTGGGTTTGCAACCGATGAGCCGGGGAAAAGCTTGGTGAGCAATTGCTGTGCCTTGGGTCCATCGATTGGAGGCACCTCGAGTCCGTTGTTCGATAGTGCATCGGTTAGCATTACCGCAGGTCCGCCTGCGTGGGTGATAACAGCAATATTTTTGCCCTGTAACTCAGGATGCATAAAAATGGATGCAACGGTGGCAAGCTCGTCGCGTCCGTAGCAGCGTACAATACCCGCTTTGCGGAAAAGTGCATCAACTGCCACATCGCTGCTGGCAAGGGCTCCGGTATGGCTCGATGCTGCCCGGCTACCAGCCGATGAACTCCCAGCCTTTATGGCTGCAATTCGACATCCTTTTCGGATAAGCGATTGGGCATGTTGCAGAAATTTCTTCGGGTTGTTGATGCTCTCAATGTAGAGCATTTTCACCCTGGAGCTGTTTTGCGGGTCAAAATTAATATCGAGGTATTCGAGCACCTCCTCAACACCAATTTGCGCGCTGTTGCCCACTGAGTAAACGCTATTGAACGTTAATCCACGTGGTATGCTCGATTCCATTATGAATACTGCTGTGGCGCCTGAACCAGAGATGAAATCTACACCATTGGGGGTAAACTTTGGGATAGGGGTTGTAAACACCCCCGCATAATTGGTATTCATAACACCAATGCAGTTTGGCCCTATCAGGCAACCACCGGTATGGGTTATGGTATCAACAATTTGTTTTTCGAGTTTTGCCCCCTCTTCACTCTCTTCGTGAAACCCTGCCGAAAGGATTATGAATGCCTTTGTGCCTTTTTGTGTTGCCAGTATATCAACAGCTTGTGGACAAAACTTGGCTGCAATGGCTAATATTGCCAAATCGACTTGGGGTAAATCGGCAACATCGCGGAACGATTTTATGCCTTGAACCTCATCGCTCTTTGGATTTACGACAAAGAGGTTGCCTTTAAAATGATGGTCAATCAGGTTCTTCAGAACCTTGCCTCCCGGTTTTTGAATGTCGTCGGAGCCACCTATAACAGCTATGCTTTTTGGATTTATTAACTCATTGGTAATCATTGCTTTAGGTTTACGGTTTGGTATGTTTAATTTTGCACAAACGTAAAGGAATTATACAAAAGTAGCAAGTATGCCTGATGTGTTGCATAGCTACTTTTTTGATAAATCAAAAAAAGGCTGACAGTAATTTGTCAGCCCTATTCATATAGTGTTTCCCATGTTAAGGGGTGTAATAAAACAAACTTTACAAATAATATTTATTTCTTTCTATTAATCAATCAATTATATAAATTAAATGGATAAGTTATTCTATTACACCCCCTAAATACTCTTGATTTCGATACCTCCAAAAAGTACAAGTCCTTTCAGTACAAGTTCAGGTGCATTATCGGGCATGGTTTGAGGTTGTTTACGTTTATCGGAAACGCCCCCAAAAATTGATGTAACCTCAATTTTTAGCTGCCAATCGGCGGGGATTATGAGATCTGACCCTCCGAACAAACAAAACAAATCAATAGCATTTATACCGGGTACCAGCTTTGCACTGCTCAGGTCGATGGTTGAACCGCCAAATATATTGGTTATTCTACCGCCCTTGAATTGCTGTGAAGTAAGCCTTTGTTCCGAACCACCAAATATGGATACATCATCAACCAAATCGTCATTAATTTCTGACTTTAGGTAGGGGTGCCAATGGCGCTTTCTCCCTCTAAATAATAACAATAGGCCAATGAACAGAATAACCGCAGGCCAAAAAAGTTTGCTAATTGAAATGGGCATTTCGTAAAATTTAGCTGCAAGGAAAAATGCCCCTATAACAATTAGAACCGTTCCTGTTGTTCTGCTTCCCCGTTTAGGTAGTAGTATTAGTCCAATGGCTATTAGTAACGTTTGCCAGGTAAATATGTACTTGCTCCATTCCACCGGGTATAAATCGAAGTTGTCGATTAGAATCAAAACTGCTAATACCACAAGCAGTAGCCCCATTACAATTCTGGAGTAATCGGTTTTTGGTCTATTCTCAATCTTATCCATTTATATTGATATTATGGTTAATACCCTAAAAGTATGATTTTTAAATGACAAATGCTGCATAACGTCAATTTTTTTTTTTTCGTTTGATTGCTGATAAGCGTTGTTCGTTGTTCGTTGTTCGGAAAAATAGTTGATAGTTGATGGTTGATGGATTTTCGTTGTTCGTTGTTCGTTGTTCGTTGTTCGGAAAAATAGTTGATAGTTGATGGTTGATGGTTCAAGGTTCAAGGTTCAAAGTTCAAGGTTAACGATTGATGGCTGATAAGCGTTGTTTGTTGTTTGTTATTCGTTGTTCGGAAAAAGGAANNAATCTTTAATTCGTAATTCGTAATTCATAATTCATAATTCGTAATTCGTAATTCGTAATTCGTAATTCGTAATTTTGGACCCTGAACCTTTAACCTTTTCTTATTTAAGCGCTTCAAGAAAAGTATTAAGCAAAAAAGAGCAATCGGGTAACGATTGCTCTTTCGTGTTGGAACGATATACTGCTAATGGCTTGCAGCACCTTCGGGGACTTCCAGCTTGTTTCCTGTGGCTTCAATTACGTTCTTTTTCCACCAGTCGGGATACTCAGGGTTACTTACAGGAGCTGGGCAGTAATTGTATTCGTTATATTTAAATCCACCCCTACCATCTTCCTGTTTAACATTACCATCCATGAATTTTAATAAAAGGAATTGGAATAACTTTTCCCAACGGGTAACAACGTAGTTTCCCGTATTAACGGTATAGTCTGTAAGAAATTTTATGGCTTCGTCCTTGTTGGTTTCCAGTAGTTTTAGAGCCGTTTGGTCAACGATTTCGGTTTGCGAAATAAAACGGGTTTCCAGCTCATTCTGAACCTTTTTAATATCCTGAATCATAAGGTCGTAGCGAAGGTAAGCAAAGTTTGATACCTTATTAAATACCCAAAAAGCGCAATCGTTGCAGTAGGTAAGCATATCGCCCTTGCCTTCGGCGTAAGCGTCGGGTACTGCGGTAACACTTGAGTAAACCGGAAAGTAAACGGTTGAAGCAGCATCGTCAACGCTGAACCAGAAAATACCTCCAACTGCGTCGGGTAGCCAGCTGCGCATTTGCGCAACAAACGAGAATCCTGTTTGCTGGGTTGCCGTGGCACGCTCATTTATGTACGATTTCCCTTCGTATTCCCAGGTGAGAGGGCGCCAGCGATTGGGAAGTCCATGGGGTCCAGCGCCGGGGTCTTTACTCATATCAAGTTCCGTTCCCTCCAGATGGTCGCGCATGAAGTTCATCATATCATGAACTGATAGCTTACGATCAGGTTTGATGTATAGGGGCATTCGATTCTTCAAGTTGTGGCCTTTAGCATAATCAAAGTAGTTCCACATATCCTTGTTAACATCCTTAAAGAACGACCATACCCGAATTTCGCAGAAACGGGCAGCGCCAAAATCGAGTGGGGCATACGTATCGGAAAAGCTAAACTCCTCGTCTTTCCCGTTAAAGTAACCCTTTTGACGTGCAAAACTTATCACATCGTGGGCGTAAACAACTTCTACGGTGGGTTCAAATATCTTATCAAGATTTTTGGAGCTGATGGAGGTTTTCATGTTTTCCAGTGGGAAAGTGGTAATGCGGGGATGGTTTGCGTGTCCTGATACATAACCATCGGGTATGCGAATAGCAACCCATACGGCGCCACGGTTGGCATTGTAGGTTTTTTTTGTTTTCTTATCAACCTGCATGTTAACCCCTTTTCCAATCATTTCGAAAATCCATACCTCGTTCTTGTCGGCAACCGAGAATGATTCCCCTTCACTGTAATAGCCATACAAATCGACCAGCTCAGCCATTACCTTGATAGCTTCACGAGCGCTTTTAGAGCGCTGAAGGGCAATGTACATGAGTGAGCCATAGTCGATAATAGCAGTACTATCCTGCAATTCCTCGCGTCCACCGTAGGTGGTTTCGCCAATGGCAACCTGATACTCATTCATGTTGCCAACAACGCTGTAGGTTTGGGATGCCTGGGGAATCTCACCCAAAAACTTTTTTGTATCCCATTCGTAAATTTTCATCATGGTGCCAGCAGGGTAAACAGCTGCCGGTTTAAGGTAGAGTTCACCAAACAGGTAATGTGAGTCAGCAGCGTATGTTATCATGGTTGAGCCGTCAACCGATGCACCCTTGGTTACAAGGAAATTGGTGCACGCATTGCCGTTATTGGCATTAATCAGTAATGCAAAAGCAGCAAAAAACTGGATCGTGAGTTTTCTCATAATCATTTAAGTTAAATTTATACTTACAAACCTAATTATTTTTGATTGTAATTTGGGTGATTGGTTTAATAGTTACAAAAACTTTAGTAGTATAGGCATCCGGCTATGGAATTACTGCTGGCACCGGTTACTGACGATAACGCACCGGGCTCTTTCTGTAGGTAAAGCACACCCAGAAATGCAAAAATCAACGCTTCCTTAAAGTCGATGGTTTTACTGTCGGGTATGGTAATTTCCAGTTTTGTTTTTTGGCCAATAAGTTCCATTAAGAATTTGTTTTTTGCTCCGCCGCCTGTGGCTAATAGCGTCTTTTTTCCAGGTCGGTTGCAATCATCGGCAATTCTTGATGTGATATGTTCATAAGCTGTTCGCATTTGATTGGATAGCGGGAATTCTGCATACCCATTCAGCACTGGAACGATAATGCTTTGAAACCACTCCCTGCCCAACGATTTTGGCGAAGGATTTTTATAGTATTCAAGATTTTCCAGCTCGTGAAGCATTTGAGGGATTACCTGTCCTGCTTTTCCCATCGTGCCATCATGGTCGTACTCTATACCTGCCAAACCTGCCAGGTGATTCAGCATCATGTTACAAACGCAAACGTCGTAGGCCAATCGGTTTGATTCAGGGCTATCGTAGCTAATATTAGCAATTCCTCCTAAATTCAGGCAGATATCAAAATCATGGAATAGTAGCTTATCGCCGATGGGAACCAGTGGGGCGCCTTGTCCGCCCCTGCAAATATCGCCTGAACGAAAATCGGTAATGCAGGGGATTCCCGTTTCAGCGGCTATAGCTGCACCCTTACCAATTTGCAGGGTATAACCCTTTGATGGATTGTGTAAAATGGTATGTCCATGCCAGGCAATATAGTCAACTTTAAGCCTGTGCTTACCTATGAAATTGCTGGTTAGCTGGCCAATATACTTACCATAGCTAAAATCGAGCTGGGTAAGCTCCTCCGCGTTGTAGTTCATGGCCATTCGCAGTTGCCGCTGTAGTTTTTGGGGATACTTAATGGTTTCGGCATGACCCATGGTGTACGCCCAAACCGTTCCATTTTTTGTGAATTCGCAATAGCATATATCAAGCCCATCTAATGAGGAACCCGACATGAGCCCTATCATTCTGAATTTTACTTTGCGGTCAGTGGAAAGCATTACCATCTTGTTTTAACGAAGTCCAAACCTGTACTTAGCGAAGTCGAAGTAAGGCGATTTTCCGAGAGGGCAAGATAGTCGCTTTGTTCCATATAAATTTAGAAGTTAGAAATTAGAATTAAGAAGTTAGAAGTTTTTTATTCATTGTTTTTAAACTGCTTACAAAAATTGCAGTGAGTTCATCAGCCTCTTTTAGATAGGTTTCAACAGCATACCATTTTTTCGCTTGAATAATTTCCAACCAAAAACAACATTCATCAATTTCTTCTAAAACAATATTGAGTTTTGCAATAAATTCCTTGCCGCTTCTTGCTCTGCATGTTGCCCTATAATTAGCGCCCATAGAAGTAGCAGAACAAACCAATTGATTCATTACCACTTTTTTAGAAATAGAATAATCCATTGGCTCAACTAAATCTATAATTGGAAATGAAAACTTCTTAGTCCTGTCTTTTAAGTTGTTTTCCATATTTCTTTCTTCTAATTCCTTACTTCTGCTTTCTGCATTCTAATTTCTACCTTCTAATTTCTACCTTTTAATTTCATTTGGCATTGAGCCATTGCGCTTACCTGTTGGTATAAACGCTTACGATTAGCTCATTGATAGCTTTATCAACCAGTTTATATAACGATTCATGCGGTGTGGCAATATTGCTATTGACAAATCCGTCGAAAAATTTTTCGCTCAGGGTGATTAGTTCTGTTGTAGTTGCCTCGCCTTTGCAGTTAGCATCAGGTATAATACCCTTATCGTTGAAAATTGTCATTTTGATTGTAACTTTAGGTTTAATCTCGTTAGAGGCGAGTTGAACCAGCTGGGTGGTTGAATCCGTTGGGTTTTTGGCAAAGTATTTAGATTCAAATTCAGGCAGAATTTCTATATCAACTTTAATGTAAAATTTGGAATTGCCCTTTTGCAAAGCCTTATTAATGCTTACATCAGGAAAACCATAGCTATCATAGTTAAACTTATTGCCGTAGGCATCAATAGGGAGAATTATCATGCCCACATCGGAGGTAAGCTTTTGCTTTATCATATCCCAGATATCAGCAGTTAGGTGGCTGGTAATCCGGTTTACATCGGGTTTAACGGGCTCCCGGAATAGCAGGGAATACTCGCTGAATTTGGCCATGTAGTCAGGATCAGTGTAAACCTTACATGATATTAAGGTTACCTCCTTTTTACGGTATTTTTGGGCGTAAATATTTTGAGTAAGTACTACCGATAGCAGCGTTAGCAGAAATATTACCTTTTTCATAAGCATTATTTAGATTTTCAAAGTTATAGCTTGCCCGTAGAATATCAAACAAAAATCAAACCAAAACATCACTTTTTTTGCTCCACAGGTTTTTTTCGCTTCCATCGTCGGTGGGTCCACAGCCAGCTTTCGGGACTTTTTCTTATGCTTGCCTCGAGCTTGCGCATGTAAGCGGCAGTAATTTCGCCATCGTTCATCTGGTTGGGTTTATCACATATAACGCTTAATTCAACGGTGTAGTATCCTCTGAGCACCCTTTTAATATCAATGTAAATTACCGGGTAGTTATACATTTTTGCATACTTTTCAGGGCCGTGAATGCAGGCGGTTTCGTGGTTAAAAAAATTGATCCAGTATGCTTTTGCTACCTTTGAAGGGCTTTGATCGGCAACCAAAAGGTATATGCATGGCTTGTTTTTGTTTTTCTGAAAGGTTTCGTATGTTTTACCGGTTGGAACCAGCTCTGTGCCTCTAATGGATCGGTTCCACTTTATAAACCAGTCGATTAATTCATTGCTTAGCGGCTTGTATATGGCTACCGGGTGGTGCTTCAATTGTATTCCGGCCGATAAAGCTCCCCATTCCCAGTTATTTATATGCCCTGTAACGCCAATAACGCTTTGCTTCTTTTCATAGTAGTAATCGAGTAATTCCGGATTAACTATTTTGTGGCGTTCCTTAATGGTTGAATTTCGCATGGTAAACCCTTTTAGGGCCTCAACCGATATATCGGCAAGGTTTTGGTACGATTTTTTTTCAATGGCTGCTAATTCTGCTTCACTTTTTTCAGGAAAAGCTAACCGCAAATTGTTACGGCTAACCTTTACACGATACCGTATAATGCCATGCAGTAGTTTTGCTATCAGGTTGCTGTAGCTGTAAATAAGCCACCACGGGAGAATGGCAACTATAACAATCGATACTAAAAATAGTATGAAGTAAAAAGTGGTTATCAATGTTGGTACTACCCTTATTTTAGTGGTTAAATATAGTTATAAATGTGG
>DFYV01000096.1:37243-37823 GCA_002383425.1 Bacteroidales bacterium UBA4073
CGTTGTCATGATGGAATAAACCCATACAAAAGCCCCGAAGGGGCGATAAGAGTATAACACCGGGCGTCAGCCCGATGCCATGCAGTAAACCCATACAAAAGCCCCGAAGGGGCGACAGTATTAATCCCACAAGTACTTCTCATCGCATTCAATTCCATGTTCACTAAGCAATTGCTTAATTTCATCTTCTCATGATACTTTTGTATGATGTTGCTGTTGATTCTGAATATATTCCCCCCGTTCGACTGAGGCTTTTGGGTTGGGCGTATGTTAGCGAAACGTAGTTGGGTCTTGTGTATGCCATCAGGTTGTGAATTGGTGTCGTCCCTTCGGGACTTTTGTAAGATTTTTTGTTTTATTGCCCACGACAGTAGTCGTGGGTTATACTCTTCAGTCCCTTCGGGACTTTAACCCCCAACAGCAGTTAGGGGCTATACTCTTGTTACTACAAACAATAGTCGTGGGTTGAACTCTTCAGTCCCTTCGGGACATTATTTACAATCCAATCACAATATTATTGAAATTTTGTGTGTAAGGTGAGATATTTTACATTTACCTTATATTCGTACTTTTGAAGAAA
>DFYV01000183.1 GCA_002383425.1 Bacteroidales bacterium UBA4073
AATTGCCCTTTAAACAGCTATTAGCTGATTCGGGACTATCAACATACTGTTAACAAAAGTGTAATTAAATTTAAAACCTTTGCGCCATTGCGTCTTTGCGGTGAGTATCTATGTTTGTTAATACTGATTAGTTACAATATTATTTATTTCTCATTCAAACCTTAAACCTCTCCATTATGCCTTCGTGCTTTCGTGCCCTCGTGCTTTCGTGCCTTCGTGCTATCGTGCCTTCGTGCTATCGTGCTTTTCGGATCATACTCATTTTTGATAGAGTTTATAGTTTTACCAGCTGCCGCCGGCACCACCACCGCCGAAACTACCACCTCCACCACCGCCAAATCCGCCAAAGGAGCCTGAACCAGAGGAAAAGTTTCCCCAGCTACTGCCTCGACCACTCCCGCCGCTCATCATGCCTAGCAAAAACCAAAAAGGAATGTTATGTCCAATTGAACTCCCCTTATAATGCGAGTGCCTGCTTGCCGATAAAATGACAAACAGGAAAAAGATTACAAGAAAAATTATTCCTCCCCATGGCGATTCCCCCTGATAGTACTCATCGGCTTTATAGCGCCCTGCTGCCAAATCGAATACTACCTCAAGAGCTGCATTTATACCTTTGTAGTACCTGTTGTTCCTGAAGTGGGGTATCATCTCATTGTCAACAATCCTGCGGGCTACCGCATCGGGAATAATTTCTTCCATGCCATATCCGGTGGCAATGTATGCTCTCCCTTTTTCGTTTCCAATTTTGGGCTTTATGAGAATGACTATACCGTTGTCTTTTCCTTTTTGCCCAACCCCCCATTTTTCGCCAAGTCGGAAAGCATAATCTCCGGCATCATATCCGGCAAGGTCATTAACCGACACTACGTAAATTTGGGTTGAGGTGCTGTCGTAGTAGCTGCGAAGCTTATACTCCAGTGCATTTTGCTCCTCAGGGTTTAGTATATCGGCAAAATCGTTTACCAGGCGGGGTGGAATCATTGGTTCAGGAATATCCTGAGCCTTTATCGCCATTGAAAGTAATAGAAATGGAAAAATTGTAAGTAATCGTTTCATGGTTGTGGTTTTTTATCCAAACGAGATGTCGTCGTTGAGCTCATTGGTATCGGTATCGCCATTGTAAGGGAAATGCACGGCAAGTTGCTCTCCGGCCATGCCAATGCCCCTGACCAACCCTTCGGTTAGCTTGCCATCGCTAAAATCGGAAGCCATGGCTTCCTTAATAGAATCCCAGAAGTCAGCGGGCACTTTGATATTTATACCCACATCGCCCAGTATGGCGAATTTATGGTCGTTTAACGACAGGTAGAACAGTACGCCGTTCCGTTGCTGGGTCCTGTGCATTTTGAGCATGGCAAAAACCTGTGCTGCCCTGTCGAGCGGATTGGGTGTTGGGCAATTCCACTCCACATGGACACGAATTTCGCCTGATGTTTGTCTTTCAGCTTTCTCAATTGCGGTAACAATCTGTTGCTGCTGTTCCGGTGTGAAGTAGTCTTTAGGTTTCATTGCGGTGCAGGTTAGTTGGTGCCAAAGTCAACCTTGGGTGCCTTTTCAGCTCCAGCCTCAGCCTCAAAGTAGGCCTTTTTGTCGAATCCGAATAGCGCAGCCCATATATTTTTAGGGAACTGACGGATGTACGAGTTGTAATCCTGTACCATTTCGTTGAACTTCCTGCGCTCAACGGCAATACGGTTTTCCGTACCCTCGAGCTGAGCTTGTAAATCGAGGAAGTTTTGGTTAGCCTTTAGGTCAGGGTAGCGTTCAACGGTAACCATCAGGCGCGATAGTGCGCTACTAAGCTCACCCTGAGCGGCCTGGAACTGCTTGAGGCTCTGCTCATCCAGATTATCGGGGTTGATGTTAACCTGGGTTGCCTTAGCCCTGGCCTCAATAACCTGTGTAAGGGTTTGCTGCTCAAAGTTGGCGTAGCCCTTAACGGTGCTAACCAGGTTGGGTATTAGGTCGAGCCTGCGCTGGTAAACGTTTTCAACGTTACCCCACTGGGCCTTAACCCCCTCGTCCTTTTTAACCATGTGGTTATAGTTCCCCTTAATCGAGGTGTAGAGCAAAATTACAAGCAGGATTACAACGCCTGCCACTATCCATTTCTTGTTGATGTTCATAGCTGTTAAATTTGAAGTTTAAGATTTCCGTGCATTAGGTGTACAAAAATCATGCACAAGTTATAGCAAAGATTTTAAACATTATATATGATTGGGTTTGTTTTAACAATATTTGGGAGAATGAGCATTAGATTTCACAACCGACATTTTGACAGGTTTGGCATTTGCATAATTTTGAAGTAATTAAAAACCAATTATGGTTGCCTGAAGGAAAATATTTTTAATGATGGGATAGTTATTTAAACATGAATTATTTTTTCTAATTTTAGGGTTAGGATTGAAGAATAAACAAGAAAGGCGAGTTGCCCCGCCTTAAATGTTTTCACAACGGAATAATCCTTATTGTGAATTGCTTCAGTTGTGACCAATATGTCAAAGATACAATTTGAAAGCAATTCACAACACGAGGATTGCTTATTAAAAACAGAAAGTAGCGTTTTAAAACGCTACCCTCTACGGGTTAAATTGTCTTTACGCTGTACTCAGCCTCCTTTTGTCCCCGTACGCCCGTCAGGTGTTAACTCCGGATTAGCCGCAAAGACAATCTTGGTTTGAGACAATAAATTTACAAAATAAAATGGCAACTTTCAACGATATATAAATTTTTTGACCATCTCGACAAAAATTTTTTAAATGTTGTAGTTCCGCAATTCATTGGCGAAAAGGCGACGGAATTTTAAAAGCAACGCTTCACGGTTAAAGTTGTGACCAATATGTCAAAGATACAATTTGAACCAGGCATACTTTGCGAGTTCGACTAAGCCAACGAAATTAACAACCAACTAACAACCATCAACCATCAACCATTTTCCCGAACAACGAACAACGAACAACCATCAATTGTAATTTCTTGACTCCTAAAAAAAATCAACCAAAGTTGTCATAATTTTGATTATATTTGTTTTAAGTTCTGGCCACGGATAAGCCTATGCAGCGATGGCGTGACGCTAGCCGACTAGGTGGCTGAGGCACACTCCAGCGTGAGCCAGCATGACACGCCAGGTAGCACGAAAGTGCTACCTATTTTTTATTTCCAAGCCTTTTAGAGATATTCATACTTAGATAGTTATGAGTTTGGGTTCAGTAACGTTTTATACGGGTGTATTTTTGACATAGAATTTACTGACACATTAAATATTATCGGTGCGCTGCATCTTTTGCTGTCATGCTACTATTGGATTTACATACATTTGCGCTGCTCTTCCGTATTTCTTTTAGATAATTTTAAATTACGCTTTATACGTTACGAAAATTACGTAATGAAAAAATAGTATCGAAATATTCATAATCTATAAATTTTCATTATAAATTTGTGTTAAATATTAGAATTACTATGGGGAAAGAGATTAATCCGTTTCCTGTAAAAGGCTACATCTCAAAAGAGTACTTTTGTGATAGGGAAAAAGAGTTGAATGTTCTGCTTCGTAATGTACAAAACGGTGTGAATACAACCTTAATTTCACCCCGAAGAATGGGAAAAACTGGGTTGATCTTTCGATTTTTCGAAATGTTAATCGATTTGGGTGATTATAAAACTGTTTATGTGGATATATATTCGTCGCGTAATCTATCCGATTTCATCAAGCTACTCGCCGAGGCGATAATTCAAAAATTTCCCTCTAAAACACCAATTGGAAAAAGTTTTTGGAATTTGCTAAAGGGCTTACGCCCGGTTTTCACATTTGATGCCTTTACTGGCTCACCTCAGATTAAAATTAGTTACCAATCCGAAAGTGAGAAAGAGCAAACCTTGCAACAGCTGCTGGCATTTCTCGACGGACAAAAGTTACTGGTGGTTGTGGCAATCGACGAGTTTCAACAAATTGCCAATTACCCCGAAAGCAATATGGAAGCACTATTACGTACTTACATTCAGCCGCTCAAACAGGTTACCTTTATTTTCAGCGGTAGCCGCAGACATACATTAATGGAGATTTTTTCCAGTTCCAGCCGACCGTTCTACTCAAGCACGCAGTTTATCAATCTTGAGGCGATAGACTGTGATGTTTATAAGACATTTATCAGGGATAAGTTTGAGCGTGGCAAACGGGTGATAGATGAAGACTCCATAAACTTTGTTATGAGTTGGACTAAGGGTTACACCTTTTATACTCAGAGCATTTGCAACAGGCTTTACCCTTTTAAAAAAATCACTCCCGAAAGGGTTAAGGCAGAGTGTAACGACTTACTTCTGGAAAATGAGTCGGTTTACCTACAGTACCGCAATTTGTTAACCCAAAAGCAATGGAATTTTCTGGCAGCTCTTGCCAAGGAGGAATCGGTTACCCTACTCTATAGTAGTGAATTTTTAATGAAATACCGGTTGGGTAGTCCATCGTCAGTACAAGGTATTGTTAATTCACTAATTGACAAGGAAATGATTAGGGAGCAAATCGCTTCAGGTGGCACCAGCTATTGTGTTTACGATGTTTTCCTGATGCGCTGGTTGCAAAGAATATATTAAGGTGATGTTGGTTATCAACATAAACAGTAAATCATCGCTAAAACTTCAGAAATCCCTACTTAATAGCAAATTAAAATGTCGCAAGTTTACATATAATTAGTTAATAAACAGGCAAAAAAATACTAAACTCTCTTATATAACTTCTTTTTCATGTGGACTTAAAAATCACTATTTTCGTTTTTTAGACGAACGGTACTTGCTCTAATGTTCAACCCCTTCGGGGTTGAAGTCTTGTTTTGTCACTGTTTTCCCCACCGATTCCATCGGGGGTTATTGATGTTTGACCCTTCGGGTCAAAGAGCTTTCTAAAAAGTTTATAGGCGAAAGGAACATAAGGCGTAAGGCGTGAGGTAAATTTATAAATATTTGTCTTTTTAAACAGAACTCATATTTGGATTACAAAAAATCCCGCCATGCGGGATTTAACAAGAATAACCCCCTATGAAATAGGCGGGAGGATGAAGGAAGGTAGAGTAACCTAAACCACGAAGTGGTTTAACAATTGGCTAACAGTATGACTGTCTAAAAACAAATGCTCCCATGTAGTGTCTTTTTTCATGCAGCCTCAAGAATCCCTATTTTCTTTCTTAACTGGCTGTTTTTCCTTTCTCTTCTCTATATTTCTCTTATACGACATCCAACTGCCAATGGGGACTCTTAAAACCCTACAGAACCAGACTATCAACCATAAAGTATCAACCATTAGAGCTCACTGGCTAACGATATTCAAAAAAAGGCATAAAATCTTTTCCCGCTAATGGGTGGCAGGGGTTTCGTAGCGGGGGCTGTGGAAGCAACACTTTTTGAACTTTCGTTAAAAGCCACAAACAACCACAAT
>DFYV01000191.1 GCA_002383425.1 Bacteroidales bacterium UBA4073
AAAATGGCTAAATGTAAAGAAGTATTGTTAATAAAGTCCCGAAGGGACTTAAGAGTATAACCCACGACTGTTGTCGTGGGCAACAGAAGCAAACAAAAAACCTTACTAAAGTCCCGAAGGGACGCCACAAGTTAAATGTTATAAAACTTACAGATGGTGTCAGAAGAATTGTTAATAAATACTAACTCTGCGGCTCTCTGCGAAAAACTCTGCGTAACTCTGCGTTTAATTCTTCCAGAAATTCTACTTGTTAATGAACTAATTTTGCGACATTTTAATTAGCTGACAAGTCAGGAGGTCTGAAATTATAGTTTCAAACTACCAAACAAAACAAACACGCAACCGTTGTTATAGGCTAACTTTTACTAAAAGTTGACTACAAACCGAAAATTATCTATCTTTGAAAAAAAAAATTAAATGCAACAATTAATAGAAAAACAAAAGAAAGAGTTGATTGCAATTTGTCAAGCCCTTAATATTAAAAGGCTTTACGTATTCGGCTCTGTTGTATCCGACAAATTTAGGGAGGATAGTGATATAGATTTCCTCATATCGTTTTCTGATAACTTAACCGTTGATGAATACACGCAGAACTACTTCACACTTCACTATAAACTCAGAGAACTCTTTGGAAGAGAGATTGACATCGTAACCGAAAGAACACTTTCAAACCCATACCTCATTGAAAGTATTAATGAATCCAAACAGCTGATCTATGAAGCGTGAAGTAAAGAAATACCTGTTTGACATCAAAACATCCATTGAGTCAATTTATGATTTCCTCGGAGAGAAAAGAGATTTCAATGAGTATCAGAACAATAAACTGCTCCGACGAGGAATTGAAAGAGAAATTGAAATTATTGGTGAGGCTGTAAATAGATTAATGAAGACAGCGCCTGAAATCAGAATAGAGAATGCCAGACAAATTGTTGATACAAGGAATTGGGTAATACAAGGTTACGATAGTGTTGACGATGTGGTTATATGGGGCATAATATCAAATCACCTGCCCAAATTAAAGAAAGAAATTGAAGAATATCTTGATAAAGAATAAAAGCCAGCCTGTAACACGTGGTTTAGGGTATTGGAGCATTGATGTTTAAACAAAATATTTCGTATATTGGAAAACGTATAACGTGGAATAACGGAATTGGCGGCTAACTCCCCAGCAGCCCAAACCACCAGCCTTTGGCAATCATTCTAAATCAGCATAGCGCAAAAAAAATTGACCTGGAAATGTTGTAAATTTGTAAAAATTTTAAAAAATGAAAATATGTTCAACACAATTGAAATTGACAGAAGCAACCTGACCATAATGGGAGTGAAATTTCCAGACCTAAAAACATTGGAAAGCACAGCAAATGCTTTGGGAAGTAATATGTTTGAAGGTTTTAAGCCCACTCCTAAAGGTATTGAACTAATAAGAGACTATGTGACAGAAAAAATATCTCTGAGTGAACTGGTGGCATCTGCTAAACAAAAAGCCTATGTCTAATTCCTATAAATTCATAGACCCTGACTACACCTACACTGACCCTAAGACAGGACTTTTAAGAAATCTACAAGACATTACAGACCCTGAAGATTTAGCATTTGTTGAGAGTGGTGTTGTAACTAAACGACTGCAAGAACTTTATGAAAATCCGATTAAGATTAAAGGAATTGAAAGTCTTTTTGAAATTCACAAACATCTTTTTCAAGACATATACGCTTGGGCAGGGAAAAACAGAATTGTTGAAATAAGCAAAGAGGGGAACCAATTTTCCCCTACCTCGCATTTTGGTAATGCTTTTAGATACATCGACAAGTTAATAGCTGAATTCAGAAGAATTCCGAAAGACAACAAAAAGCGTTTAGCCGGGAAGTTGGCAGAAATCTTAGACAATGTAAATTACCTACACCCTTTTAGAGAAGGTAACGGACGAACACAAAGAGAGTTTTTAAGATTGTTAGCTTTAGAAAAAGGATTGAACTTAAATCTCAACCCACCCGACAATAAAAATGTTTACGAAAGATATATGAAAGGTACCGTTGAAAGTAATGTGGCAACATTGACTGAGTTGATTTTTGAATTAATTGAAACCAAAAACGAAAATTAAGAATGGTACATAACACTGATTTTGCGTCAGTCGAGGTAACCCCGACAAGTAAGAGCAGGCTGTGCAAATTTAGAGTTTTGTGTCCCTACTTGCGGCATTCAGTGCTGATTGACAGCTTTGTGCATCGAAACCCGCATAAACTTGATGAGCGAAACCGTTGACAACAATTTTTATTGAAACATACAGACACATAAATTAAATAAATACTACACTGCCATGAACAAAGAAATTATCAAACAAAAACTTGAGAAATTTGACTACGAATTCTATGAAAAGGGGAATAAGCTAATCGTAAAACTTGGATTCTCACTTGACATGGAAGTTGAATTTACAGATGAGAATAAAATAGAAATTAAGGACAAATTGAAAGGCTGGAATTTTTTGACAGGTATGTTTGAAATGAGTGTAAGAAGCTCATTAATCCTCAATACTGTTTTTTCCTTAATTCTTGCGCTGTCATTCTTATATACAAACCTGATTACTGAAAACATATATATAGGTTTAATAACTTTATTCATATTTATTTTAGGTGTGTTTTGGATTTTATTATGGACAACCTACTTTACTATTAAAGCTGAAAATTTTAAAAGATTCATTGAAAGCATAGAAAAATAGACGATTCGGATATAAAAAACGGTTGCCAATAAGTAGGTCCCTGAGCATCGCGTCCCGTAATAGGCGGGATTGAGTTACACCCGCCAGGTTCAGGGCTATGTGCTTAATGCCGATTTTAAAACTTTTCGGAGGAAAATAGTTGAAGTTTCCCCTCGTTCGGAATAACTTTGTGACATTGGATTTGAACATAGGTTAACTAAGGCATGATGTGTTGATGGTTGTTCGTTGCTCGGAAAAATAGTTGATGGTTGATGGTTGACAGTTGATGTGATGATTTGATAATGTGATAATGTTATGATGTTTAATGGTAAAACATGATTTTGAATTTCAGAACTCCTGACTCAATAGCAAAATAAAATGTCGCAAAATTAGTTCATACACAAGCAGAATTTTTAGAAGAATATATCAATGAGTTACACGGAGTTACACGACTTGTCCCGATATAGTCGGGAGAGGTAACACAAAGTTACACGACTTGTCCCGATTTATCGGGAGAGTAACACATTGTGTAACTCTGTGTGTACATAGTGTAACTCTGTGAAACAATTCAAGTATCATCATTTAATCCAGTATAGTATCACGACTTGACCCAATATTATGGGGAGAGTTACACGGAGTTTTTCGCAGAGAGTGCAGAGTCAGTATTTAAAAGAAAGCAGATGTGATAATTAGCAGATTAGTTGATGTGATGATTAGCAGGTAATTATTTCATTAACAAATTATCACATCACCACATCATCAAATCAACCATCAACTATAACCACATCATCGCATTACCCCATCATTACATCACCACATCTGGTGTTGATTTTTTTTTCTTATCTTAGCATTCTGAAACATCCCGGTATTTTATGGATAACGTAACAGTTGATATACGCTCGGCCAACATATTTCAGGAAGATAATCTTGTGCTGTCCGATGTTAACCTAACGCTTGGTAAAGGCGAGTTCGCTTATTTAATAGGGAGGGTAGGTAGCGGTAAAACAAGTCTGATTAAAACCATAACCGCCGAAATACCGCTAAAAGATGGCAATGCTGTGGTTTGTGGTTTCGATTTGAAAAAGTTGAAACGCAAGCATATCCCAAAGTTACGGCGGAAAATTGGCGTCGTTTTTCAGGATTTCCAGCTGCTTACCGACCGAAGTGTTTACAATAACCTGCTCTTTGTGCTAAAGGCAACCGGATGGAAGGATAAGTCGGCCATTAAACAGCGTATAGCTGAAGTTCTCGATATGGTGGAACTTAAGTTTAAGGATTATAAGATGCCCCACCAGCTTTCAGGGGGGGAACAGCAACGCGTGGTAATTGCAAGGGCGCTGCTTAACTATCCCGACTTAATTTTAGCCGATGAGCCAACCGGTAACCTGGATATGGAAACCTCTGAGGGTATAATGCAAATACTTCATGGTTTGGTATCTTCGGGAATTTCAGTAATGATGGCAACCCATAATACCCAGATCATCAAAAAGTTTCCGGCTCGTACCCTGAAATGCGAAAAGGGAAAAGTATCAGAAATCGAACAGTCGGTTGAAATCGATTTTGAAAGCTTGATGGAATAGCTATATAAAAGCGGAATCGCCGTCGCCATCCATTAAGTTGAAGTTATTGCCAATTATATTCACCATGTTGTCGGCGGCAATGTATTGCCGGCTTCTTCTTTTGCTATAAAAGTAAAACACCCTAAGTTCCTGCATGGCATTTATAATTTTTTGGTTGTATATGTTGATAAACGAAGCCTTGCATTTTGATGCGTGCAAAAGTATAACTTTAGCCATCACGATTTCGGTTTTGTCATCAAACCAGTAGTAAGGAATGGTAAAACGGGTATTACTATGCTGCATGAGTAAAACGCCAATAAGCTCGTCATCCCTAAAAACCTTAACCAGGTAGCAGGTAAACGATGGTATTACCGAGGCAAAAAAGAATTTTTGCGCTGCCCTATCGGGCAGTAAGCCATTGATTAGCCACGGGTAGCGGATAATCCAGTTGATTTCTTCGGCCCCTCGTTGGGTAAGAGTGTTGGTTGTTGACAGCCTAAGCTTCTGGATTATTTCTTCGTCGGGTCGAATAAGGTATTCAATCTCAACACCTTTCGGAAGGCTAAGGAATTTTCGGGTTAGCGTTGAGTAGTTGAACAGGTTGATTGTTTTTTCAACCAGGTACTTATAGCTATTTGAATGTTTATAGCAGCTGTATGAGCTGAGAAGCGTTTTTCGAAGGTAAAATCTTTGCCCTTCAATTAGCTTTACTGTTCTAAAAGTTTTAGTTTTTTCAAAAACAGCTCCTGTGATTTGTGAGAAGTTGGTAGCCATTAGCATTCCATTCCAATCCGAAACTACCGTGTCAATCAGCTTTGTTGCAATTCCTTGCCTTCGATAATTTGGATGAACCCATGCTCCGCTAATCCATGCAAATTGTACAGGATGATTATTAACGAATGCCGTATCGGGGAGTACGGTAAGGTAGGCGACCAGCTCGTCGTTCCAATGGGCCTGGTATAGCACATTCTCGTTCGATTTGGCTCGTGGATTTGCCATGAACGATATGGCCCGTGCTTTGCTGATGGGTAAAAACTCCATTTCGGTTAAACCCGTAACATCGTTAAATAGCTTGAGCTCATTTAGTGAAACTTTCGATATCGACAGCATAAGCTTAAATTAGGTTTAGTTTTTGTTTTAATTTTACCAGGGTTTCGCCGGCAGGTAATGTGTTTTGTTGATAGTTTAAATATATACAAGGTTTTGCCCCAAAACCGCTAAAAAACCTTTCGATCGATGGAATCATGGAACCCTCAAAATCTAAAACTTTATCCATTCCTGAGTTATTGCGTATTACTCCATCCATCGTAAAAAACATTGCCCCTTTCTTCTTTATTTCTGGTTCTGCTGCACCAAGCAGGTAATGCAATGTGTTATGGCTTTCGGCAAATAGGGCCACAGCCCCAGTTTGGCTATTCTTGTCAGCCACCCCTGCTATGATTGCTTTATTATGGGTAATAAGGGTTTCAATTAGCTTTTCTATGGTTTTAATATCCTTTTTACGATCTACCATAAACCCATACTGCCTGTAAACTTTCAGAAATTCGTTTGGGTTGAGCAAGGGGGTAAACGTTAGATCATGGGCTATGGCTTTAAAAATATTTCTTTTGGTGTTTTGGTTGTAATTCTTAAAAGTTTGTTCATTGTAGCTGAGCAGGTCGAGCATGTATGTTTTACGCCGGGTAGTGTGGTTACTATACTTTTCCGTTTTGTTATGAATATTTAGGTTGATATTTATATACCTGAATTTTGAGGGTATGCTTTCAATGAACTGGTCAGTTAAGTCAGGCGAAATGTGTTTTGATGAGTAAAGACCTAATTGCTGGCATAGTAAGGGCTGAATAATGTAGCTAATGCCATACTTTTTTTTTACAGGTAGAGGGAATAGGTAGTTGTAATCGGTAGTGGCCAATGCGCCCCAGCCAGGTGAGACCACATCCAGATACCAGGTGTATGCGTAAATGTTACCATTAAAGGCCTTGTCGATACTTCTATTCCATCGCTCGTCGTCAATTTCGTGACGGTGAAAAAAATCAATATTCAGGTTCTTACTCATTTTTGCACATTTCAATCGTTTTGCTAAGTAAATCAAGTAGGTTGATACCTGTGTTATTTTCAACCAAGTAGTCGATATGCCAAATGCTGATGAAATTACCATTGACATTCTTAACAGCCTGAACTAATCGTTTAATAATTTCAAGGGCTTCGTTGGGATTATGCCGGGCAATGTTAAGCAGCGATTTATCCATGATCGCAAATGGGAAAATCTTAAGGTTTTTTGGGGTGTTCTCGTATAGGTCGAAAAAAAGGTAGGGGGTACATGTACCCGCTCTAAAACCTGGTTTATCGGCATAACCCATGGAGTATTCCTGGGTTATTCCAGCTCTGATTAGCGGATAGTAAGAGTAGGGGATACTTTGACGTAGGTAGTGGAAACGCGATGTCGAAACTGCCTGCCCGAGTATGCCGACAAGTTTCGACAGCTCTTCGCGGAAATTGGTGTCACTTAAAAATGTTTTATACGAGGGGTGTATCCCAATGGGATATCGCGACGATAGCTTATTGATAAGATTTAAGAAAGATGCACTTCGGGTGTTAACCTGTTTATCGTATTTACCCCAGCTGCCAACGTGTACAAACCATTTTGTGGCTTCACCGGTTGGCAGTATCGAAAATAAATCATCGTATATGTTGAAGGGATCTTTTTCCTTGTCCGTTAAAACCTTAAATCGTTGATTTGCTTTTTTAAAATCAAAGGTAAGAGCCGATTTAGTGAAACCCAACATATTTCTTATAAAACCTTTTCCCGTGAATGCAAAGGCGCAATCAAGGTCAAAGGTTATCTGGCTTTTGAAATTACGCTTTTTGACATGCGTGATTCCAAATCTTTCCTTAATGGTGTTGAGTAGTTCAAATGCCCATAAATCGACAACAGGCATTTCAAGGAAACCATTTTTGTAGGCAATGCTGCTGGTTACCCTGAATCGGCCGTGCCTGTCAGGCTTGTGTGGTAGGTATTCTTCGTAGCGGGTTACCATGTAGAATGCACCGGCAAGTAAGTCGAAGGGGATATCGGCTTTGTGATGATTCAGGGTAAGGGGAAAAGCAGGTATTCCGCGCCATTCGCCAACTTCCATGGGAATATTGCTGATGCCTGTATCAAACAAGATATGTGATGGACAAATACTGATTGAACCGGGTATTGGCCGCCTCTCGTAGCTCAGTACTGGCCCCTTGTAAGCCGATGCCTCGGAGTAAGAGCTCGATAGTCGGTAGGGCATACGGAGTATATCCTTGAATAGGAATCGGCATGTGTATTCCAACCGGGGGCTTGTTTGCCTACTGTATATGAGTAACTCCACAATACGCTATTTTGATTGGCAATATACAAAATGCCGTTCATATATCATAGGTGGGCCACCTCCGAAAAGTTTCTTTCATTGCATGCAAACCAAAAATACGCTCGATTGAGAGATAACACTATAGCACGATGGTACGAGATATATAAAGATTTTCATAATTTCCACTGGTATGGATTTGCGTACATGGTGATTAACACCGATATGTGTTCTTATTTCTCCCATTTCGTTCTGTCGTGCTATCTTGCTTTCGTGCTTTCGTGCCTTCGTGCTTTCTTGCTATCGTTCTATCGTGCTATCGTGCTATCGTGCTATCGTGCTTTCGTGCTATCGTGCTATCGTGCTTTCTTGCTATCGTGCTATCGTGCTTTCGTGCTATCGTGCTATCGTGCTTTCGTGCTTTCGTGCCTTCATGCCTTCGTGCTTCTCGGAGCATACTCATAGGTCAGAGTGCTAAACATCAAGGTCAACCACGGTAATTCCTGCTCCTCCGAATTCCACGTGTTCATCGTTAAAACTTTTTACGCCGGGTGTTGTTTTTAAAAAATCTCTGATCACCTGTTTGAGTATTCCATTGCCTTTGCCGTGCAATATTCGCACCCTGCTAAATCCAAGCATTAGGGCGTCATCTATTAAATCCTGCACTGCTTCAACAGCTTCTTCTGCTCTGTAACCCCGTATGTCGATATCCGACTTGAAGTTTAACCGGCGTTTATAAACATCAAAGCCTTTGCTTACCGGTGTTTTTTGCTTTGAAATTTCGCGGTATTCACCCGATGATATAAGCTTTAGCTTATCAACCTTAACTACGGTTATCATGTCTCCAATGGCAACCGATGCATTTTTTCCGTTTATGCTGATTACTTCGCCCACCACATCGCTTTCTGCTACTTTTACTTTGTCACCTGCCTCAATTTCTTTTTTCTTATCAGCCTTCACGTTTTTTGCATCTGAGCTATTTTCTTGCTGCTTTTTTTGTTCTTTTCTGTCCTGCCGCTGCCTAATTAGCTCCATTTTGCGTTCAATGAAAGTGTCAGAGCTATCAACCTTCTCAATTTCTGCTTTAATGTTTTCAAGTTCCTGTCGGGCTTCACGGGTTTGTTCCTTCTCGGCATTTGTTTCCTTGATGATGCGTATGGTGTTTTCAATTTGTCGGTTTACATTGGCTAACAATTCCTGGGCCTCCTTTTTTGCCGATGCAATAATTTCGTTCCGTTTTATTTCAAGTTCTTCAATCTCCTCGCGGAGTTTTTCTTCCGCTTCTTCGGCACGCTTGTTGGCAAGCCTAATGCTTTCGCGTTTCTTTTCCCAGTACCGCTTGTCGCGTGTTATTTGGCGGAGATGTTTTTCAAAGGTGATATAATCCGAACCAACTTTTTTAGAGGCTTCGTTAATTAATTCATTGGGCAAACCAATTTTACGGGCTATCTCAAAGGCAAAACTACTTCCGGGTTTTCCCATCTCCAGCTTAAAAAGGGGTTCGATACGCTCATTGTCGAAGAGCATGGCACCGTTAACAATTCCTGGGGTATTGGCCGCAAAGTGCTTCAGGTTTGAGTAGTGTGTTGTTATAATCCCATAAGTTTCCTGATCATTTAACTTTTGTAAAATAGCTTCAGCAATTGCTCCGCCAGCAGTTGGCTCAGTTCCTGCGCCAAATTCATCAATAAGCACAAGGCTATTGTTGTCGGCATGTTTTAGCATCTGCTTCATGTTGATTAGGTGCGAGCTGTAGGTGCTTAGGTCGTTCTCCAGCGATTGCTCGTCACCAATATCGATGAAAATACTCGAAAATACTCCCATTTCGGAGTTTTCCAGACAGCATGGCAGAATCCCGCATTGCAACATATACTGAAGTAATCCAACGGTTTTCAGGCAAACCGATTTTCCCCCTGCGTTGGGGCCCGAAATAAGCAGTATTCTTCCGTTAGGGTTGAGCTCAAGGTTGAGTGGAACTATGCCTTTACCATCTTTTTTCAGGCTTAGCTGTAGAATGGGGTGTCGGGCTTGCCGTAGGTATATGCCTGTTGATGTTTTATTAAGTATTGGTTTGGTTGCCTCAAACTCAATGGCAAAAAGGGCTTTTGCCCTGATATAGTCAATCTCGCCCATGAAATCGTATGCGGTA
Organism: Bacteroidales bacterium UBA4073; assembly: GCA_002383425.1. Classification (GTDB taxonomy): domain Bacteria; phylum Bacteroidota; class Bacteroidia; order Bacteroidales; family Tenuifilaceae; genus Tenuifilum. Next base: position 9,740 of record DFYV01000191.1, read on the forward strand.
AGCAGATCGGGCAGGTATGGTCGTATGGAGTCGGCAAATTCAACTAAAATACGGATTATTTCCCTGCGCTCATCGTACTCGAGCTCACGAATCTCATTGTTAAGCTCAACAACCTCAACGGGTTCAATGAAAACGGTTTTCCCTGTAGCCGACTCGTCGTGTACAATTCCTTTGAGTTTTCGTTTGTTGGCTGCAGCAATTGGAATTACTACACGCCCTTCACGAACTGTGGGCTGTGCATCGGTTTCTACAATCCCCTGGCTGCGGGCATTCCGCAGTATCGTTTGCACAAGCCTATTCACCGATGTTTCCTTTGCCCTAATACTTGTCCTTACTTCGGCAAGCTTAGCCGAGGCATTATCTTTTATACGTCCAAAACGGTCAAGTATGCTATCTATTCGCTCAATAACGTAAGGGTAGTAGCTTACTCCTATGGCAAGCTTACCAATTGCCGGATATTTGTCCGAAACCCTTTTCACAAAGGAAAGCAGCAGTTTGATTGTCTCAAGCGATTGCTTTAGCTGCTGAAGTTCAGTCTCGTTGAGCCATTGCCCTTTAACCTGTAATTTTTGGAGCGAGGGGGTAATGTCAATAAAACCTTCGGTGGGAAAACCCTCCTCCATCAGGCAAATGGATTTCATCTCGTGGGTTTGCTCAATCCATTCGAATATGGTGGCTGGGTCGGTGTTGAATGTTACTTCTTGCACGCGTTGTTCGCCAAGCGAACAAAGACACCGGGCAAGGATCAACTCCCGAACCTTATCAAATCCAACCTTTTGCTCAAAGGTGTTGGGATAAATCATTACTTAACCTTTTTTGCAAATGTAGTAAGGATATTTGCAATCGGCGTGCGAACCTGATTAATCAATTAAGCCTTTTTTTGAGGGGATAAGACAAGGATAAAGGTTCAAGGTTCAAAGTTCAAGG
>DFYV01000141.1:0-9971 GCA_002383425.1 Bacteroidales bacterium UBA4073
AACTCTGCGTTTAATTCTTCCAGAAATTCTATTTGTTAATGAACTAATTTTGCGACATTTTAATTTGCTATTGGGTCAGGAGGTCAGAATATTTACAAATGGATTGAAATTATCATGTAATTCATTATCAAGCTATTGATGGCTCCAATGTATATTTAATACTTTGTGAAACTTTGTGCCTACTTCGTGTTCTTTGTGGTTATATTCAGCGATTTAGATNNCACAAAGACCACGAAGATTGTATGTTTTTGTATTTTAACATCTTAATCCATGAGAATTAAGTGCGAAACATTGATTATTTAGTAAACAATTTCATACCTTAGCCCTGATAATTTCTAAAACCATTTAGCTATGTCCGACAAAGCAAATCCTATCAATATTGAGCTAAGCGACGATGTGGCACAGGGGATCTACAGCAACCTGGCCATTATTACACATTCATCGTCGGAGTTTATAATCGATTTCGTGCGTATTATGCCCGGAATGCCCAAAGCGCAGGTTAAAACCCGGGTTATCTTAACACCCGACCATGCCAAAAGGTTACTGTTAGCCTTGCAGGACAATATGGCAAAGTTTGAGGCACAAATGGGCACTATCAAACTTCCCGAAGGAAGTGAAGGTATGCCTCCATTTCCTATAAACTTTGGTGGAAAAGGTGGCGAAGCCTAATCTTTTTAACCATGAAAATAGCTGTAGCTTTAGCATCGGTATTTGCTTTTGCGCTTGCCTCGTGCAGTAAAAGCGAAAAATTGACCGTTCAGTCGCCATCGGGTAAAATAGTAACTACATTCCTGCTAACCGGTAATGGAAAGCCTACCTATAACGTATCGTATAACCAGAAATCAATCATAAAACCATCAACCTTAGGGTTTGAGTTTAAGGTGATGCCACCAATAGCCGATAATATCAGGGTTGATAGCTTTAAAACACAATCGTTTAGCGAGAAGTGGGAAATGCCATGGGGCGATCAGCGTTGGGTTGATAATACGTATAATGAGCTAAGGGTGTATTTGTCCGAGCGCAAAACTCCTAACCGGCGATTTGCCATAGTATTCAGGGTTTTCAACGACGGGGTAGGACTTCGCTACGAGTTTCCTGAACAGCCCAACCTGGATAGCGTTACCATTCTGGCTGAAAATACCGAGTTCAATTTAACCGGTGACCATACCTGCTGGTGGCAACCAGGCGACTGGGATATATACGAACATCTTTACCGTACAACCCCTGTTAGTAAGATAGATGCCATTAAAAACAAGAGTAAGAATCCGTTAGCACAAACCTATATCCCCGAGAATGCGGTAAACACCCCGGTAACCATGAAAACTGCCGATGGAGTTTACCTTTGCTTTCATGAAGCCGATGTGAGCAACTACGCAGGTGCAACCCTCAGGGTCGATACTATACAGCTCTCGCTCACAACGGCACTGGTAGGCAACGATGCTGGAATTAAGGTTAAAACCAAAACACCATTTAACTCTCCCTGGCGAACAATTATAGTTGCCGATAAGCCTGGTGATATTGTTACATCAAAATTAGTTTTAAACCTGAACGAACCCAATAAAATTGGCGATGTATCGTGGTTTAAACCCATGAAGTATGTTGGTATCTGGTGGGAGATGCACCTTGGCAAATCGTCGTGGGATATGGCCAGCGGTAAGCATGGAGCCACCACGGCAAACGCTAAGCGTTACATCGATTTTGCTGCTCGTAATGGTCTTAAGGGACTACTGGTTGAGGGCTGGAATACAGGCTGGGAACGCTGGATTGGCTTTGATGATAGAGAGGGAATTTTCGATTTTGTAACCCCATACCCCGATTATAATCTGAACGAGGTTGTACGCTATGCGCAGGATAAGGGAGTTAACCTGATTATGCACCATGAAACCTCGGCTGCTCCTCGTACCTATGAGCAACAGCTCGATTCTGCCTTCAGGTTGATGCAAAGCCTTGGTATTCATGCCGTAAAAACAGGCTATGTTGGGAAAATCATTCCTAAAGGCGAGTACCATCAGGGGCAATGGATGGTTAACCACTACCGCAAAGTAATTGAAACGGCAGCAAAGTATCAGATTGCTGTTGATGCCCATGAACCTTTCAAGGGGACTGGGGAATGGCGCACATACCCTAATGTTATAGCCCGCGAGAACTTTAGAGGTCAGGAATTTAACGCCTGGTCAACTGATGGTGGTAATCCTCCCGAACATCTAACCATACTTCCATTTACAGCTCAACTTGCTGGTCCAATGGATTACACTCCAGGGATCTTTAATATCAAATTAAAACCATATAAATCCGATAATCAGGTTAACTCTACACTTGCCTACCAATTGGCTCTTTATGTGGTGATATACAGCCCTATACAAATGGCTGCCGATTTACCCGAAAACTACGAAGGGCATCCAGCTTTTCAGTTTATTCGTGATGTTGGAGTCGATTGGGAGCAAACGGTCGTTCTGGACGCTGCAATTGGCGATTACATAGCTATTGCACGCGAGGAACGTAACACCGGACGGTGGTTTGTGGGTGCAATAACCGATGAAAATGGCAGGAGCCTGAACGTAAAGTTTGACTTTTTGAAGCCCAACCAGAAATATCGGGCTACCCTATACATCGATGGACCTGATGCACACTGGGATAAAAATCCAACCTCGTACCAAATCGAAACTCGTGAAGTTGACAGTAACTCAGTAATCGAATTAAATTTAGCTCCCGGCGGAGGAGCAGCCATTTCGTTATTTCCTTTGTAATCGTAAAAAGGCTGCCAATGGCAGCCTTCTCTTTTTTTATTTTTTCTGGAGGTATTTAACAAAGATTACCATACATACCGATGGAATTATTACTCCAACCAACAGCCCTATCCAGTGGGGAAGATGAAACCCCTCAGGGGCTATTATAATGTAGTTGCTTACAACTGCAGTCATAAATATCGCAGGTATAAGTGTGATGATGTACGGTTTCTTCAGCTGGGTAAGGTACACCGTAATTGCCCATAGTACGACAGTAGCCAAAACCTGATTGCTCCAAAACATGTACCGCCAAATAATATCAAACTTAACCTGGGTTAGCGTGAAGCCTATAATAAAAAGGGGTAAACTTATCCATATCCGGTTTGATAATTTTTTTTGAGAGATACTTAAAAAATCGGCAACCATTAATCGGGCGCTGCGAAAGGCGGTATCGCCGGTAGTTATGGGTGCAGCTACAACTCCCAGAATGGCGAGAACTCCACCAAGAGTACCAAGAGTGGTATAGGATATTTCACGGACTATAATTGTGGCTTCACCATTGTAACTGGCTATGGCAGAGTTTAAGGCCTGAACACCCCCATAAAAACTCATACCTATGGCAGCCCAAATAAGCGCTATAATCCCTTCGGTTACCATAGCACCGTAAAAAACCTTTCGCCCTTCCATTTCGTTTTTAAGGCATCGGGCCATCATTGGGCTTTGCGTGGAATGAAATCCGCTTATTGCTCCACACGAAATGGTCACAAAAAGCATGGGAAACAAAGGGAATTTGTCGGCATTAGCCTTCATATTTTGCATATTGTTCCATACCTCGGGAATATCGAAAATATAACCACCTGTAAAGATTGAAACTGTAATTCCAATAGCCATGAAAATCAAAGCTAAACCAAAAATGGGGTAAAAACGACCGATTATCTTGTCAATTGGTAAAAGGGTGGCCAAAATGTAGTAGGTAAGTATGATGAACACCCATACGTTTTTGGTAAGGTAGTCAGGAGTTAACGATGCCATTAATGCGGCTGGCCCCGATATAAAAGTTGCACCAACCAGAATCATAAGTATTACGGTAAAACCTCGCATGAACTGCTTAACGCTAATTCCCAGGTACTTACCAATTATTTCGGGAATGCTCAATCCACCCATGCGTATCGATATCATGCCCGAAAAGTAATCGTGAACAGCACCTGCAAGTATATTTCCCAGAACAATCCAAAGGAAGGCGACCGGACCGTATGCTGCACCTAAAATTGCCCCCACTATGGGTCCTAGGCCAGCAATATTCAGAAATTGAATTAGGAATGCCTTCCACCATGGCATGGGGATATAGTCAATTCCATCCCGCATGGTGTAGGCAGGGGTAGTGTTGTCTCGTTTTGCGCCAAATACCCGTTCTACAAATCGACCATATATAAAATATCCCAAAATCAGGAATGCCATCGAAAGAATAAATGAAAACATTTCCGAACAATTTTGATGTTTAATATATTAGAACTCCTTGCCTATCGTAGTTTAATCGGTTGCGAATTTATAAATTAATTTTAAATTTGTTCCCTGCTTCACTATCATTACTGATAGATGATGCACTACATGAATAATTTCAGAAATCTTTACCTATCGTAGTTTAATCGGTCGCAAATTTATAAAAAGTTGAAATTGGTTCTACCACGAATTTAATGGAAATTAATTTATTTTAGCCAGAAAAAATGGCTATGTTTTCAGAACAATTATTTGATTTGATACTGGACTTAGGGGATGAATGGAACGTTGAACGTGTATATGCCAACTTTAAAACAGAAGAGATTGATATAATTATAGGGTATATAGGTAAAGAAGCCGAAGACCCTGACACACTTGAAATGTGTCCGATATACGACCATACCCAAATCGACGCTGGCGTCATTTGGACACCATGCAGTATAAGACCTACATAAATTGTAGCGTACCAAGGATTAAGACTTCATCTGGCAAAGTGAAGACGATAAGGGTTCCGTGGACTGATGGTTAAGAACGCCATACCTACTTGTTCGAAAGTCTTGCCATTGATGTTTTGCTCAGCACCAAAAACCAGACAAAAACGGCTGAACTACTGCGTTGTTGGTTCAACGTTATAAACAGGATTATCCATAATTCGGCTAAAAGGGGATTAGAAATGCGCCCGAAAGACTACTGTTTTGAACATTTAAGCATAGATGAGAAATCCTTCAAAAAGGGGCATGAGTATGTTACCGTATTGAGTGACCCTATTTCAGGGGTTGTGATTGATGTATCTAAAGATAGGGATTATAAGGCATGCGAGCAAATTCTCAATAGCTCTGTTAAACAAGAACATAGAGAAAGCGTAAAAACAGTCAGCATGGATATGTGGAAACCATACATGAACGCCACGAAAGACCTCTTGCCCAACGCCGAAATCGTACACGACAGGTTTCATTTGGTGAAATACCTGAACGATGCGGTTGATAAAGTAAGGCGAAGGGAAGTAAAAAAAACGAGGAGCTAAAGAACACAAAGTACATCTTCCTGAAAAACCCTGAAAACCTAACCGAAAAACAACGCATTAAATTTGAATCAATAGCTGATGCCAACTACGAAGTAAGCAGGGCATGGAGGGTAAAAGAAAATTTCAGGGGTATCTTTGGCTGTGAATCACTGGAGGAAGCATCATCTTTGATTATTCAATGGATAAGCAATGCCATACAAACCGGAATTAAAGAGATAGCCAATGTGGAAGAAACATTTAAAAATCATTTAAGGGGCATCATAAATGCCATGGTGGGCACTTTTACCAATGCAATGGCCGAAAGGCTAAATAGTAAAATACAAGAAGTTAAAGCATGTGGAAGAGGCTATAGGAAATTTGAAAATTTCAGGAATGCAATCCTATTTTTCCACGGTGGCTTATATCTTTACCCATTAAATTAACAGTAGAACCAAACAAATAAACCTTAAATAAAATGAAGTATTGCATTTTAATTCTAGCGACGACTCTTTTTTTCAACCGTAGTTTCAGTCAGCCCGTGGTTAGCTACGTGGACTACCACAACAAAATTAACGGTATTGAGGTTTTATTGAGGCAGCAAAAATATTCCCAGGCAATTTCGGCATACGAGGAGTTACGTGGGAGTTACAGTTTTTTTGCCAAGGATTTGCACAATCTGGCTATTTGCTACCTAAAAACCAACCAACTTGATAGCGCTATTAGCATCGCGCACCAGCTGGTGCTGCATGGGCGAACTCTGGAAGATTTTAGTATTTACAAAGAATTTGCGGCCATTGCCGGTAAGGATGAATGGAGGGCTTTTACTGAGGCATATCCGCTTTTACGTGAGCAGTACGAGCAGAATCTGGACCAAAAATTTATCGGTATTATTAATGAGGCTATTGAGTCAGACCAAGCTTTTCAGAAAGTTTCAGATGCGAAACGCGATTCCGTTTATTACTACCAGGGCAGAATGCTTTTCGACTATATCTTCGAGAACGGGTTTCCTGATTTCTTTAGAGACGAAGAAGCTGCTGCAAACCGTTTATTTGCAATGCTAAAACATTTCTTTTACCTTCCCAAACTGGTTAAGGATGACACCGTGCTGGCAAAGCAAAAGCCTTACTCCAATATGGTTTTTGATAAGCCTTACGCCGATTGTATGCTTAAAGCGTTACATGAAGGCAAGCTATTGCCCGCTACATACGAGCGGATAATGTATCATACATCTTACTATAGCCCTTACGGTTTGGTGGGGATATGTTTTGATTTTGACACGGAAACAGTATCGCTTGATTTTGGCCCGCAGAACGCTAACCATAACGAAATTAATGAGAAACGTAAATCCATTGGCCTTGCTCAGGTTGACTCAACCGCCGGTAACCTTGAGGGTACCTGGTACAAGCAGGTTTCATTCAAGGAGATGAAGGAGGCCTATGGTAAATGTGATACCTGCAAAACTCTAAAAGATTACTGGAAGTTATCGTCACAGATTAGGGAAAGGGTTCGTAATTCATTTAAAAATGAAGCACTCGAAAGTTTTAAATTTAGCTTTGACCCAGACAATCTGAACAATTTTAACATGAAGGGATGTTTAAATTATATGCCAAATTTAAAAAAACAGGTGGGGAACTAAATGGTTGGGGGTTTTATGGTACTAATTGTTAGTGAAACAGATGATATTACAACCGAGCCGCACGCGTCAAAAGAAGACGCGCGAGAAAAAAGGTAAATGCTTTTCCTGACGATATTTTTTGAAATGTTTTTCTTTAATAGCAGTTATTTTCGAAATCAGCAATTAAAATTTCGCCATTCATATCAGCATAAACATTTAAAAATCAACAATTGTTAACATCGATTTAAATCATTGACAATTAAGATGTTTAGTAATTTGCTATTACTAAGCACGCATTTTTATTACCTTTGCAGAATAAAAAAACGCATGAAAATCGATATTATTACGGTTTTGCCTGAGCTGCTTGAAAGCCCGCTTAACCACTCAATAATTAAACGGGCACAGGATAAGGGGTTGGTGAACATTAAGCTGCACCACCTGCGCGATTACACCACTGACAAGCATCGGACAGTTGACGATTACGCCTTTGGCCCCGATGCCGGAATGGTTTTAAAGGTTGAGCCAATTTATGAGGCTATTGAAAAGCTAAAATCGGAGCTTGAGTACGACGAAATCATATACACCTCACCCGACGGGGAGCCCTACACCCAGAAATTGGCCAATTACCTTAGCACAAAAGAGAACATACTTATACTCTGCGGCCATTACAAGGGAGTGGATAACAGGGTACGAGAGCATCTGATTACCCGCGAGATTTCCATTGGCGACTATGTGCTATCGGGTGGTGAGCTGGCAGCAGCCATTATTGTGGATAGCGTTGTGCGCTTAGTTCCGGGAGTACTTTCCGATGAAACATCGGCACTAACCGACTCGTTCCAGGATGGTTTGCTCGCTCCTCCTGTTTATACGCGACCTGCAGAATTTAAAGGGTGGAAAGTTCCAGAAATACTCCTATCGGGCAATTTTAAGGAAATTGAGAAATGGCAGATGGAGCAAGCATACGAGCGGACAAAACGTTTACGCCCGAACTTGCTAAAGGATGATTAACCCTACCGGAGAATCTTCCTGACAAAGGCCACTGTAAAATACGACATCATGAAAACTCCCATAAACCCCTCGGTGCCAGCAATAAACCTTGCTATTCCCAATGGTGCAAAATCGCCGTAACCAATGGTAAAAAAAGTAACCACGCTGAAGTAAAAACCTCGCGCAATAATGCTAAGCATCTCCCCCGTAGCGGATGTTGCTGAAATATACCCCCACCCTAATGCCATTATGGCAATGTATAGTAAGCTATAGGCAACATACACCACCAGAATGCTTGCTATTACCCGCTGTGGCGAGGTGGCGTAAAGCCCCATGTGATCGAAAAGTAACTTTTTTGCCAAATATAAAAGACGATTTGCCATATAACCAACTTTCCCTTCCTGCCTGGAATTTATCAACGATGCTTTCATATCACATCGTTTGAACTCCACGTATGCTGCATCTTCCTCATCATACTTCCCAAGCGCATTAAAATTTTCCTTAAGTATTCTGAACTGCTCAGCCTTTTCGGCAACTGTTGTGTAGTCCTGTGAGTAGATTAAAGCGCTTACCCTATTAGCATTCCAGTCGATGTATATTTGACCGAGCAACCTGACTCCAGCCAGGTTCAGACTCTTTATTACAGGGGGATTACCATGGGTATAAAACTCAACAATATCACGAATTGTGCATCCTGAAAGGTTAATCTCGTTGCATTCCTTTACGTGCAGGTTGACGGTTGCATTGAAGTGGCAGTCGGTAAAAACGAGTTTCCCAACCTGCGATTCCGAAAAGCTAATGGTTTCGTTGAACGAAGAACGTTCAAAAATTATCTCCGAGTTTAGGCCTTGATATAAATCGAAAATTGGCTTGACCGTTCCAAATGATACCCTTTTGAATGAAAGTTTTCCCTTTTGGGTCTCGGCGCCTTCAAAGTTGAGCTCACCCTCGTGAAACGAAGCGCGGTTAAACGAAGTTCTGCCTGCATGGAACTCGGCAGCCCGAAAATCGATTCTCCCGTTACCAAAGTCAACCCGCTCAAACGATACACCACCGCCACCAAAGCGGGCGTAATGAAAATCAACCTTCCCAATGCCAAAGCGGCTTACCCTAAAATCGACATCACTACTGAAGAACTCGGCGTTAATAAACGATACATCGCCATTGCCAAAATCGACATTGGTAAAAATAGCCTCGCCATTGCCATAGAAGGTATCCTGAAAATCCTTTACGCCATCATCGAATATGGTGTTCTTTAGCGAAAGCGTTTCACCTTCGAATTTCACCTGGGTGAAATTTGTTTTTGGTGCTTTTATGAAGCAATTGGTTAACCGGTAAGAACCTAAAAAATGCGATAAATGGAAATCGCACAGCTCGGAGGTAATATAAGAATCGTCAATAACAAAATCGCCCGATACGTGCAAGGTGGAAAAATCGATACTGACCTGCGATTCAAAGAATGCGTTACGCGCCGTAAAGAGTGACATTGGGATGGGCTGAGTTTTGTCAACCTGCAGGTATCGCTTACAAGCCAAAGTTGAGAAACCCTGTACGTAGCAAAAATCGAGATTAACCTGCTCCATTCTCCCAATGGCTTCGTATATTTCGGCCAAATCGGGTACTCCCAAGCTAAGCGAAGCTATCAGTACACCTTTACTATTAAAAAGGTCTATTTTGGCGGTTTGCTTTGTGGTAAATCCATCGGATCGTACGAATGGACGCTGGATTAAATCAATCTTATAAGAATCGAAAGAGTATGCCATTCCATATTTTTGGAATAAAGTTAGCAGAAAATATTAAAAAGAATGCCTGCTTAGCTGGAAATTAATTTTTAGGGTTGACAAGGGCTAAAACATTTTTACAACAAGCATCATGGCAGGCTTGTCGGATTTAATGGTTTGCCTCAATAAGGTATTGAAGCTAAGCTTTTGATGAGCTCCTCGAGAACTTGTTGTTACGATTCGCCCTAATGCAATCGTATTATAAACTCCTTGAACTTCCTTTTACGATTGCTTGCATTGTTTATTAGCTCACTCATGGCATTTGATATTTAATCAAAATTATGAAAAAGAGTTAAAGAAAAGAAGAGTCGTAACTAATCAGTATTAACAAACATAGCTACTCACCGCAAAGACGCAATGGC
>DFYV01000141.1:10008-11174 GCA_002383425.1 Bacteroidales bacterium UBA4073
CGTCTTAGCGTCTTTGCGGTTATAGTCGGTATAAGTTGTATGCAACTGAATGGTTACTGATTAGTTACGAAGAGTCAAATCCAAAATAAATCACTCCCGAATCATGGTTAAAACCATTTTGAAACGCTCCATAGCTTGGAGTGCATGAGGAATATTTGCCGGCATAATTATGGTTTCGCCTGCTTCCAGATCGTGTGGTGTACCACCGATGAATATGCGTGCCTTACCCTCTATTACCTGAACCATGGCATCGAAGGGGGCAGTGTGCTCGCTTAAACTTTCGCCTTTATCATAGGCAAAAAGCGATATGTTTCCGGTACTTCGCTTTAGCACATTCTTGCTAACAATACCGCCATTACTGTAATCAACTTCGCTAACAAAGTTGAACTTTTGTCCCTTTGGAAATTCGTTTGTCATATTGTAAAATATTAGACTCTGACAGGGTTTGAAACCTTGTCAAAGCGTTTATTACTATTTAATTATCCTACCATTAATTTAATATCCTCATCAACTGTTGTTATGCCACCAATTCCGAAGTTTTCAACCAAAACCTTAGCCACGTTGGGCGACAGGAAGGCTGGGAGTGTTGGGCCTAAGTGAATGTTCTTAACCCCAAGATAGAGCAGGGCAAGCAGAACGATAACGGCTTTCTGCTCATACCATGCAATGTTGTAAGCAATGGGTAACTCATTAATATCGTTCAGCTGGAACACTTCCTTTAGCTTGAGAGCAATTACAGCCAGTGAATATGAGTCGTTGCACTGGCCGGCATCAAGTACGCGGGGAATGCCACCTATATCGCCTAAAGGCAACTTATTGTAGCGGTACTTGGCGCAACCTGCTGTAAGGATTACGGTATCCTTGGGCAACTTTTCAGCAAAGTCGGTATAGTAATTGCGGTCCTTCGTGCGTCCATCGCAACCAGCCATTACAACGAACTTGCGAATGGCGCCTGACTTAACAGCATCAACCACCTTATCGGCAAGGGCGAACACCTGTTCGTGGGCAAAGCCACCGATAATTTCACCATTTTCAATTTCAACCGGAGGTTTGCAGCGCTTGGCATGTTCAATAATTACGCTGAAATCCTTGGGCTTGCCATTTTCCCTATCTGGAATGTGCTTAGCACCCTGAAGACCAGCCGCTCCTGTGGTATAAATCCTATC
>DFYV01000036.1 GCA_002383425.1 Bacteroidales bacterium UBA4073
TTAGAATTTAGAATTAAGAAGTTTTATTTATGAGTCCACTCTAAAAGGCCAAATTTCATTATAAATGATGGCTTTCGTAAAGTATGCCATAAACGCAAAACATTTATTTTCAATTATTTATGAGTCCAGCCAAAAAAGGCCAAAAGCAAACGCGTNNCCTTTTTAGACTGGACTCATTTATAAATTTCTCTAACGTCCAACGCCCAACGCCTAACGCCTAACGCTTTATGTTCCTTTCGACCATGAACTTTTTAGACTATAACTATTTGGTACTTTTCCACCTCCATTCTCGCTACTATATTCTCGCTACTATGTTTCTTTTTTGCATTTTGCATTGAACCATTGCGCTTAACTACTTGTTTGCGAAACTTTCTTCGTTACTCACAATAAAATCGATAATATACGGTAAAACGCTTAGAATTCCAAATATTCCCGGTTCTAAAGGCAAATTGGAGCTAAAAAAGGAGTAAAAAAATGTTATCAGGTACGCTACACCAAAAATCCAGTACTCACGACGATGTTTGTAGTAGAGATATATTGACTTTATGGTGAACCAAAGGTAAATCAAAAATCCCAGTAATCCGGAGTAAAGTAACGCCGAAAGGAAAGGGTTATGCGGATAATCGTAGTCGCGTTCAGGCTCATTGACAAAGAATTTTCGGGCAAATTTTTTGGTGTAATCAAAACCCCCGCCAAAAAGCTTTTGTGTAAAATTATACTCATTCTTGTAAATATAGATTGCATACCGCCACCTGTCGATTCTGGGCCCTGCAAAATGGTCGTCGGTCATTGTTGGAATAAAGTTATCGTTTATGGTATCGGTTTCAGTTCCAAGAGGTTCTTGAGCAAACAGTCCGGCAACATTAATTTTCCCTTGGGGTATCAAGGCTGACGTTTTGTTGGGTTTAACCACCAGCTGCGGGTACGCAAAGGTAATATGCCCCTTCAGGGTGCTAAAATCGGTAACACCTCTTTTTGAGAAAAAGTAAACTCCATAGACCCTACCTGCTTCCTTGGCAACACCCCTGGCCTGCAGCAAAACCCATTCCCCCTTAGCATTAAAATTATACCTACTTACAATTTGCCCCGAAGCTCCGCGTAACTCTACCCTTGCCTCGTTGCCATCAAAATCGGGCGATACGTAACAGTAAACCGATGCGAATACTGAATCGCCAGCCTCAACCGGTAAACCCCAGAACAGGGTGGTGGAATGATGCAAATCCCTCCACTGTAAACCCTCGGTATTTATACCATAACGGGCACCTGCAACGCCTGCTGGCACTATGGCAGAATTTTTTCCCTCAAGCGGGTACTCCTTTTCGTAGGTGCTGGAGGTGAAGGTTTCGGGATCGCTGGGGTTGTGTTTCATCACCCTGAATGATGGGCTTGCCCAAATCACATAACCCTTCAGGTTTGAAAAATCCTTTGAACCGGGATTGTCAAATTTTGTAGTGGAGTAATACTCATCACCTCCATTACCCCAGTTATTAATTGTGAGTTTCTGCCATGTTCCCTTTTTCTCCAGATTGTAGTACCTTGCCGAGTTGCCCCATAATTCCTTAGTGCTTCCATCCAAGCGAACACTTTTTCCACTGAAATCGTCGGAAACATAAACATAAACCGACGATTTTACCCTGTAATTATTGGCAGGGATTGTAATTTTTCTGATAGGATTTGAATTGTACGACAAATCTTTCCAAACCCTTACCTGAGCATCGCTATCGATTCTCATACCAGCTCTACCGCGGGGTACAATTTCAACATTACTGCCTTTCAGCGGGTAAACCCGCTTAAAGTTTGAACCCGCCCAGGTAATTGGTTCACCGGGGTTGAAACGCATAAATTTCTCCTCGGGGTAGGCAAATAGTGCATACCCCTTTATGGAATCGGAGGCATTTTTTCCCTTTTTTCTGAACCCATAGTCAACCCAGCTATTACCATCAAACATACTGTATGAAAGGAATAATTTTTGCCAGGTTCCCTTCCTCGATAAGTTGTAATTATACTTGGTTAAACCATAATTCCTACCACCAGCTACAAGGTAAACCTCATCGCCATTAAAGTCGGGCGAAACCCAAACGTAAAGCGAGGGTATAACCCGTAAGCTATCCTGAAAATTATACCTGAAAAGGCCTGCACCAAAAATGAACAGGCTATCCTTTTCCCTGTATCGCACATTACCAGCAAGGGGTTTACATGCAACCGTACCTTTGGGTAAAAGGTTGCTACCGTTAGCAGGTAGCTCCACAACCTGTTCGAACTGGTAGTTTGCCCATGCTAATGGATTTAAAGGGCTATACTGAATAGCCTGAAGCTGAGGGTAGGCAAATATAACATGGCCATTAAGCTGGTTAAAGGTTGAGTCGTTCTCGCGGCATACATGCAGATAAGCCTGATAGCTGGTGCTATCGGGAGTAAAGGAATTTTGAAGCTTTTGCCAGGTACCTTTTTTCGACATGTCGTAATACCAGTGTAATAATCCTTTTGTCTTACCGGTGGTGGATAATCGGACCCATGAACCATCAAAATCGGGTGAAACGTAAACGTAAACCGACGAGAGATACCTTTTATTCTCTGCATTGCTAATATCAAAAATCTTTGAGTAGTAAAAAGCTTTGCCACCCCAACTACTTAGTGAGCCTCCCCTGCCAATTCTTGCACCCTGCGCATCGGAAGGGACTTCGGAAAGACCCTGCTCCGGCAGATTATCAACAAGGGTATAGTTACCCGAGGCCCAACCCGAGTAGGGATAACGTGGATCGAAAGTTGTAGTCCAAAGCTTTTCCGATACCTCACCGTAGGTAGTTTTACCCCTGAAAATCGACTCATAGCTGAGTACCTGCCAGTTGATGTATGTGTTCATCTCCACCTTATTGAACGACGATTCTGTTAGCCAGCGGTTTCGCCTTAGGGTATCAACCCTAAATAGTGCCACATACCATGTAACCATGGAAATTAGCATCAAAGTAATAAATAGCCAGCTGTTACGAAACAAGTGCTGGTTTGCTTTATGCCTGTAAAACAGCGAAACCAACGAAGCTATAAAAAGCAAACCAAAAAGCGTAAACGAAATAATTCCTCCCCTGCGCGAGGTGGCAAGCAACGAGCTCAGAGCAATTACATACAGCGCCAGCTGAAAGGCTATGCTTTTTAATATTCCCTGATTTTTGAACAAACGTGGTATTATGAAAAGCATTCCAATGGTACCAACCAGGGTATAAAAATTATCGTCGGCACTCAACGATGTACCCTGCGGGTATCCAAAACCTTCGGGTTTTAAGAAGTCGAGTTGTATTCCCTTGAGCTGCAGGTAAAGCTTAACTATGCCGGCAATGGCAAAAAAGGCACTAAACCAGATTGTAAGAGTGACAAATTTTTTCAACGCATCGGATAGTTCCTGCCTCGAAAAGTCTGCGATTACCACGGCAAAAATAAACCCCAGCGCCACAAGTAAATTTGCTATATCTTTAATGAGCCGATCGGAAAAATAGCTGGTGGAGAGCAGGGCATAAACCACAAGCAGCGTAATGGCAACCAGAGGAATAAAAACCTTATATTTCGATACCGAAAATTGCTTGTACCTACCCTCATAAATGTAGAGGACTACGGAAAATAAAGCAAAAATGCCCGTTAGCGGAAATAGCAAGTACTTGATGTACTGGGGTAAAGCAAGCCTTACCAGAAAAAGCAAAAAAGTAAAAGCAAATAGTATTTTAGCTGTTTTTCTGAACATTGATTTAGGGTTTATTTAATTACTGTTGACCAATAAAGGTTAATGTTCGAGGTTCAAGATTCAAGATTCCAAATTCAAAATTCAAAATTACGAATTACGAATTACGAATTAAAGATTCCTTTTTACGAACAACGAGCAACGAACAACAATCAATCGTGAAACGTTAAACGTTAAACGTTAAACGTGAATTATGAACCTTGAACATTGAACATTGAACATTGAACCTTAAACCTTGAACCTCGAACCTTGAACCATGAACCATCAACCGTGAAAAGTGAAACGTGAAAAGTTAAACGTGAAAAGTTAAACGTTAAACGTGAACCATCTACCTTGAACCTCGAACCTCGAACCTCGAACCATCAACCATCAACCATCAACCATTTTCCGAACAACGAACAACGAACAACCATTATGCCGTCAACCATCAACCAGACTTTTTGCGCATTGCAGGCTGGAGCATACATTTACATAACCGACCTAGGCATAACCTAAGCCGAACGGGGAACTGGCGTTGATGACAGGGATTTTGTATGTTTATTTTTTTTGATGACTGATGTTGTTCTGTAATTTATTTTCCATTGTTTATAATACTTCCGTTAAGAAATTCCGTATTGAAACATGCTCTATGCCTTTGTAGTTGCCTTCAGCAGTTTCATCCATACTTACTACCATTTTTCTGCAGTTGTCGGGTATCGACAACAGGTTTCCAAATTCCCGTTCATGCGTTAACTCATCAGTAATTAGGTATGCTACCTGAACATACATCTTGATATCATTTTTAATGGCTACAAAATCAATCTCCACATCGCCATGTTTTCCGACAAAAACCTGGTTACTGTTTACAACAAGCTGATGGTACACCAGGTTTTCGAGCACTTTCCCGATATCTTTTTGCATGTAGGGTACAATGGCGTGCCGCATGCCAATATCCTCGAAATAAAACTTTTCTCCGATTTCAAAAATCTTTCTTCCTTCAATTTCTGAACGTTTAACCCGGTCAATCAGGTAAACCGATTCCAGGTAGGTTAGGTATTCGAGCACCAGTTTGGGCGACAGGTTGATTCGTTGCGATTTTAAATAGTCGCTGATACGTTTGGCTGATAAAACACTTCCTGTAATATCGGCCAGATAGTGGATGAGGTCTTGTAAAAACCTGACATTTCTTATGTTGAACCTTTCCACAATATCGCGTAAAACAATGGTATTGTGTATATTTCTAAGGTATTCGAAAATCACCGCATCTTCTTTTGGCAGATGAATCAGGTGTGGCATGCCCCCCCAACGAATGTATTTCATAAGTGTTTCCACACTGTCAGGTAGCTGGTGAAACTGTATAAATTCACTATAAGATAATGCATGAACAGGAATTTGAATATACCTGCCGCTGAGGTATGTGGCCAGTTCGCCCGATAACAGGGTTGCATTGCTGCCAGTAATGTAAATATCCCAGTCATCAACAGACAGCAGGCTGCGTAAAGCCACTTCAAACCCGGCAATATCCTGTACCTCATCAATAAATAAATAATGATGCCCTTTACAGGAACGATGCACTTGCAGGTATTCCATCAGGTGGGTGTGGTTTTTAATGGAATCGAACCGGAAATCTTCCTTGTTAATGCTAATGATGACGGCCTCAGGATCGCGTTTTCGTATTTCGTCCATTACCTGCAACAGCACGTAACTTTTACCAACACGGCGCTGGCCTGTGAGCACCTTAATAAGTCCTGAACCTATAAATGGCTCTATTTTATTAAAATATAACGGACGTGGTATGTATTTTTTATCACTCATTCAATTTTCGTATAAGTAAAACTTTTGTTAAATATACAAATTTCTTTACTTACAGGAAAATATCTTGAAAAAACCAGAGGTCGGAGGCCGGCAACTGCATTTATACTTCCGACTTAGGCAGAGTCTTAGCCAAACTGCGGTAATTAAAGTGAAAAGTGAAAAGTTGAGGGTTCGAAATTAAGTTAAAAGTGTTAAGACATCAATCCCCTCAATCTATTCAATCTTCTCAATCCCCTCAATCTATTCCCGAAGAAATAGATGAGCAGGTATCATTTTGATGGTCATACCCTCTTTCTCAAATGTATCGCTTTGGTTGAGGGTTACGATACTTCCCTCTTTTATATCGAGATGCCCCATGGCTTCGAGTAACCCGTTGTATTCCCTTTCAAAATTTTCATCGTCGATGGTCAGGCATGCCTGTACGGCTTCTTTTACCCTGTTTTTTTCCATCGTAACGAAATCACATTCTCCATGACCCTTGTAATAGAAGATTTGCCTGTATTTCCGGCGTAAATGCAAAAATACCAGATTCTCTAAACGTTTACCCATATTCTCGCTTGTCGATACGGCATTTTCAGTATAAATCCCCAAATCCATCAGATATACCTTTTTAGGATTCCGTGCCTGTACCTTCAATGAATGACTGAATATAGGTACAAATTCAAGTAAATAGGCATCTTTCAGAAATGAAAAATATTCCAGAAAAGTAGCGGGCGATTTTATGCTAAACATTCCGACGAGCTTGCTGGCAGAAACAAGATTCCCTATATTGGTTATCAGGTAAGCTGTTAGCTGTCTTAATGAGTTTACATCACGAATATTATGCCTGATAGCTATATCTCGCATCAATATATCGTCAACCAACGTATTCAGAACAACCGATGCACCGGTTTTAACATATTCGGGCATTCCCCCCTCTTTAAGATAATTCAATACGGCGTTTTCCCCATTATTCAGCGCTTTAAACCGAATAAACTCCGGGTAAGAGAATGGAAACAATTCCATAGGCAGATGCCTGCCAGTTAGATGCGTTCCCAATTCCATACTAAGCATGGAAGCGTTGGAACCTGTTATAAATACCTTGTATTGTTCGCGCAGCAGCTGGTTGATATATGTTTCCCATCCTTTGACAATTTGTATTTCATCAAAGAAAAGTACTTTAATTGCTCTCTTTCCGATCTCCCTGTGTAGTCGCACAAGGTCTCCGGTTTCAAAACCGGAGAGACGTATATCATCGAAGTTGAGATATATGGCATCCTGATAATCCCGGCGAAGCAGCTGCAGAAGCAAGGTGCTTTTCCCACATCGACGTATTCCTGTTATTATGGTGGCAAACGAATCGGCAACAGGTATTTCGGATAGCGCATCCCGAATGAAACCGGAATCCTGTTTCAAAAAGGATTCACGCTGTGCATCTATCACAAAAGCTATTTCTTCCTGCCGTATCATGTCCTTAACTGTAATATAAATAATCTTTCACTACAAAGATAAGATATCTTTCGATATGATGAAATAAATCTTTTACTGTGAATGAAAGAAACTTTGTCTTCCCGGTAACTGCTCTAGATTGTACAAGGTCAGGAAAGATTCAAGATTCAAAATTCAAGATTCAAGATTCAAAATTTCAAATTCAAAATTACAAATTACGAATTAAAGATTCCTTTTTACGAACAACGAACAACCATTATGCCGTCAACCGTCAACCACTTGCCCTGAGTGAAATCGAAGGGTCAACCATCAACTACATTTTCCGAACAACGAACAACGAACAACGAACAACCATTATGCCATCAACCAGCAACCTTGAACCATCAACCATCAACTACATTTCCGAACAACGAACAACGAACAACGAACAACCATTATACCATCAACCATCAACCAGACTTTTTGCGCATTGCAGGCTAGAGCTTGCATTTATACATCCGACTCAGGCAAAGCCTAAGCCGAACGGGGGTTAATTTTTTTGTTTATGTGTTTGTGAATTATGTTTACTACAATTTAAACAATAAATAGTTTTGGCTTCGCATTTGATAAAATATTTTTTGTTTTACATATACTATTGTCTTTCCCCAACAAGAAATCATTGGATATTTGGTTCAAGTTTTTCTGCAAATCTTTTAAATCGGGATATACCTTTAGAGTTTTAATATTTACCAATTGCTCAATTGGAAAAGTATGCAAACGTTGTTCAACATCTATTTCGTTAATTGCTGCTTTTTGTTTTGCATGCATAAAAATGTCAGTCCAGTTGAAAGAATAATTTTCGGCAATCTGTATAATATCAAAAATATCTTTGGGTTCGTCCCTGCTAATAATAGCGGTTATTTTGTTCGCCAGAATATTTTCAACAGTATCAATCAATCCATAACTTGTTTGAACAGGTTTTCCAACTCTATATTCAATATCATTTACAAATTCAATTTTCAGCTGAATACTTTTGTCTGAAATAAAAAACCTGCAAAAATCTTCAGTAAACAATCCATCAGCAATATTTACCTTAAAATTGGCAGCAATCTTGCTATTAATCTTATTGATATAATTAATAAAATCAGGAATTGCGTTTGCAAAAAAATCGAGATCATCGCTTACCCTGTGGTTTATATAAAATCTTGATAATGCTGTACCACCGGTTAGATAGAACGGCAAATCCATTTTCTTTAACCAGTTCAGGAAATTAATCTGAAGTTGATAAAGCTTGCTGTAATCTTTTTTGTAAGTATTCATATTTATTTACCAAAGACTTCTTTTTCAGCTTATTAATATTAGATATTGTTAGTAAATGCAATATTTGTTGGGGCGTAAATATTTTTAATAATGTAAACCATGAGTATGATTCTAAAAGTTTAAGAAAAAAACTTTCTTTTGTATAATGACCAACATTATCTTTTTTGCCTTCTAATAAATCTTTCAAGTCATTAACATTAAAAGTATAATCCCAAATTACATTATTGAGTAATCTATTTATTTCTGCAGGGTTTATATTTAACTTTTCATCAATCATTCACAAAGAGTTTAATTATTGCAAATATACATAACTCCTTACTTAATAGCAAATTAAAATGTCGCAAATTTAAAATCATTTTCATATTTATACAGGAAAACAGGGTTTCTGTAAAGTTTAATATTTAGGGCATTTGTTTTTTCATTAACACTGACCACACGGAATGGATGGGTTTGCACGGATGTTTATCTGTGATTATCGGTTTCATACGTATTTTTTTGTTCTATCTTAACTAAAAAGTCAAAAATCGAAACCCATCTCGAACTACGCAGCATTTATACATCCAACTTAGGAGGAGCCTAAGCCGAACGACGGAGGTTCAAGGTTCGAGGTTCAGATTTCAAATTCAAAATTACGAATTACGAATTACGAATTATAAGTTAAAGATTCCTTTTTACGAACAACG
>DFYV01000193.1:0-22106 GCA_002383425.1 Bacteroidales bacterium UBA4073
CAACGAACAACGAACAACGCTTATCAGCCATCAGCTCTTAATCATCATACATTGCCAAAGTTTCAGCGCAAGTTCCTGCGATTCTTTCAGAATAGCTTCTTCATCAACAGTGGTTAGCTTTCTATTTTTAAGAATTAGCCTACCATTAGCAATTACATGCTGTATATGTGCTTGGTTTATGCCATAAACGAAATGACCTGCAAGGTTTTCCTGAGTAACCGGGGTAGGGGAATCGTAATCAAGTACCACAAGGTTATCGGGGCCATCACCGGTAAATCCGTTTTGAGCAGTGTAGCGGTGTGCATTTCTCAAACGGTAGTATGCCTGTAGTGGGCTCATGGGGTCGTAGTTTTGACCCACAAAATAGGCTGCTTTCATGCTTTGTAGCATGTCGCTATGCATGCCATCGGTTCCAAGCATAATGTTTTTGCCAAGTCCTTTGCTACTAAAATATCCAACGTTATTGTTAAGGTTACTTTCAGTATTCTGCACTACCCAGCAAGGCGATTGTTCAATAAGATTGCGTTCTTTATCGGTAAGGTGTAAGCAGTGAACTAAAATTGATTTCCCTGAATCAAGAAATCCGAAAGAGTTGAGCCGTTCAACAACCGGTTTACCAAAGTTTTCGTGGCAGTGCTGTTGATCGTATTTATCTTCAGCTACATGGATATGAACGCCGGAGCTATACTTTTGCATCAGCTCCGATGCTGCTTCCATCGTTTTATCGCTTAGGGTAAACGAAGCGTGTAAACCAACCAAACCCTGATGTTCTTTCAGGTAATTATCGGTTTCATCAAGCCCTTGCCGGGTGATTTTGTCTCCGTCTCTATCGCTGATTTCGTAGCAGAGCAGGTGCGAAAGACCAACCTTTTCAAATGCTTTTGCCAGAGTTTCGAGCGAGCCTTCTACCGCATTGGGTGATGCGTGATGGTCGATAACAAATGTAGCACCCGCCTTGGCACAGGCCATGGCAGTTACTAATCCGCTATACTCAACCATTTCGGGGGTTAAGCATTTATCGAGCGTCCACCACACATACTTTAGAATTTCGTAGAAATTCTCAGGCGATTTTATGGGTGCTCCCATTCCCCGTGATAAAGCAGAATAGGCGTGGTGATGCCCCACAACAAACGAGTGGGTAACAAGTTTGCCCGAACAGTTAATGGTTTCGGATACTACGCCTTTGTATGTTCTGGCCTGATGAAATTCAACCTTGCCGCTTGCGACAAGTATGTCGCAGTTTTTGAGTTCAAGTGTTTCAAAATCGATATATGTGGCATCCTGAAGTAAAATCATAATTTTGTATGTTAATGTTTAAGGCACTACCCTTATTTTAGTTATTTATGTTATATAAAACACTGTTTAAATATAGCTATAAATATGGTTAAAATGTGGTTTAAATGTAGTTAAAATATGGTTAAAATGTTGCTTTTCCTAAATATTTTCAATTTCTTAAATACAACATATTAACTACATATAAACTATATTAAACTACATATGAACTATGTTAAATTACATATAAACAAATTGCAAGTTTTTATTAAATTCGTGGTAGAATCTTTATTTTGATGTTTAAAGATTTACTGCAATTTTTTTCTCATCATGGGTAGGTGGGTTCGCTTTATGCCATCAAAGGATTGTAATGCGTTGGCAATGGCAGCAGCGGTTGGTACCATACCTATCTCACCAATGCCCTTGGCGCCGTAAGGGCCAACGGGATCGGGTTCTTCAATCCCAATCACTTCAATATCGGGCATTTGATTGGCACGAATAATGCCAATGTCTTTGAATTTGAAGCTAACAGGGTATCCGTTTGCCATGGGCAGGTCTTCAGTAAGAGCATAGCCCATTCCCATGTGGATTGCTCCTTCAATTTGACCTTCAAATAGCATACGGTTCATTATTTTACCAGCATCGTGAGCTGCAATTATTTTCGAGAGGTGACCATGTTCATCGAGTATGGCTACCTGAGTGGCGTATCCGTAGGCAAAATGGATAACCGGTTTATCGGTTTTTGTCCCAGGTTTACAGGTCCAATCGCAAACAAACTTGCCCCTGTATGTGCGACCTACCAGGTTTTCAAGTTTGGAATGCTTCAAATCTTCCTTTAGGGGGCGAGCAGCATTAATGATGGCATTGGCAACAAGAGCTGTGGCTCTTGATGAGGTTGTCATGCCGGTAGGCAACTCGGCTTTTGTGTCAACAATTACCTCAATGGCATTGGGATTTATACCCGTTTCATGATGTAGGGTTTGGATGGCCATGGTATGAACACCTTGCCCCATCTCCGTCCAGCCGTGATGGATTTGAACCTGTTCAGGACTAACGATGCGGATTACCACCTCGCTATCATCGACCATTCCATTGCCAACCCCGGTATTTTTTAATCCGCAGGCTATACCGGCAAACTTAGCCGATTGGAATTGCTCCTTTACGGCTAAAAGTGTTTTCTTTAATCCAACCCCATGCAATTCCTGACCGGTAGCGGTTTTGGCGCCATCTTCCAGCGCATTATCGAATCGTATTTGCCAGCGGTCGAAACCGCCCTGTTGGCAAATGTCATCAATACAACTTTCAATGGCAAAGGTAACCTGTGGAACACCAAAACCACGCATGGCGCCGCAGGGGATGTTGTTGGTGTAAACTGTTTTAGCCGAAATATCAACAGCAGGGATAGTGTATCCGCCGGTAGCATGACCCACCACACGCTCCATCACCTTGGTACCCACCGACGCATAAGCGCCAGTATCGCCTATTGCGTCAAGCTTAAGCGCTGTAAATTTACCGTTGGCATCGCAGGCCAACCTGATTTTCATCCAAACCGGATGGCGTTTGGGGTGCATTCTGATACTTTCGTCGCGGTTAAGATGAACTTTCACAGGCATTTGGGTGATATAGCACATCAGTGCAGCATGTCCCTGAACAGTTAAATCTTCTTTTCCTCCAAAACCACCGCCATTCTGTACCTGGATAACGTTAACTTTACTCTCGGGCAGGTTTAGTATATTGGAAATTTGCTTTCTATCAACATATACACCCTGGCCTTGACTGTAAATCTTAATGCCATCATTGTCAGGTAGAGCAAGTGCAGCTTCTGTTTCCAGAAAAGCATGCTCAATCCGTTGGGTTTCGTAAATATCACTTGATATAAATGCAGCTTCTGCAAATGCTTTCTCAACTTCTCCAAAATGTATAGTACAGGTTTCTATAACATTGGGGCGATCAGGGTGAACTCGGGGTGACTCGGGTTTTACTGCATGATGCATGTCAGTAATAGGCTCCGATACTTCGTAATCAATTTGAATAAGCGAAGCAGCATGCCTGGCAATGCTTTCTGAGGTTGCCACAATGCCGGCAATAACGTCTCCAATGTAACGTGTAGTCTCTCCCTTAGCAATCATAATAGGCCAATCGGGAAAGATTAAGCCATTGTAACGTTCACCGGGTACGTCGGATGCAGTAATTATTTTTACAACGCCATCAACCGCATAGGCTTTAGCTACATCTACTTTCAAAATTTTAGCACGGGGATAGTCCGAAAATCTGAGCACTCCGTAAAGCATACCATCAACAAACATGTCATCAACAAATGGTCTCATGCCCAGTGCGGTTTCTTTGGCCTGATACTTGGGGTAACGGTCGCCTATTCTTGCGCTTACCTTTTCGAAGTTAACCCGATTGCCATTAAGCTCTGCAAAAGCGCTCCCGATGGCATCAATTATTTTAACGTAGCCAGTGCAACGGCAAAGGTTTGGAGTGATAGCTTTGGTTATATCGTTATGGGTAGCCTTTGGGTTCAATGTCCACAAACCCCAGGCCCGCATAATCATACCCGGAGAGCAGAATCCGCATTGAACAGCTCCCTGCTTGGCAAAGTGATTGGATATAATTTCACGAAAGCTATCGGGCAACCCTTCTAATGTATATATGGTTGACTCTTCAACTTCCGACATTCTGGTACGACATGCCAGTCTAATGCTTCCGTTTATTTCAATTGAACATGCGCCACAAACCCCTTGTCCGGAACAACCGTCCTTGGCTGCTGTTAGATGCAAATCGTTTCGCAGGTAATCGAGAAGCGTTCTGTTACTATCGCCAATATATTCTATTGCTTTGCCGTTTAAGTTGAATTTTATCATAGCTACTGCAAAGGTAAATTTTTTGGACACTGAGCTAAAATTCTAAACATTGAATGCTAACACACAATTCTAGATTCAAAGTTAAAAGATAATCGTTAAACGTTAATCGTTAAACGTTAAACGTTAAACGTTAAAAGTTAACCATTTAGAGGTTTGAGGTTCAAAGTTCAAGGTTCAAAATCAAGTTAAAAGGTAAAATTAAAAGGTAAAAAAGCGTAATTCGTAATTTGTAATTCGTAATTTGAAATTATCAACCATCAAGCATCAACCACAATCACATTATCACATTAATTAAAGCCTTCATGGTAGGCTCAATGGCTTTGGGTAAAGTAACAACCGATGAAACCGATTTAAGGTCTTTAAGTCCACTACCGGTGAGTAGTACAACTACCTTGTGCTTTTCAAGTAGTTTTTGATTTTTATAGTAACTTAGCATGCCTGCATAAGCAGCTGCAGCGGCAGGTTCAGCAAAAATACCCGTGTTACTGGCAAGTATTTTCGATGCGTTAATAATCTCCTCATCGGTAACTGTGAGGCATTCGCCTTTGTTTTGAAGAATGTAGCTTTGAGCCATGTAGAAATTTCGGGGGATATCAACCGAAATGGAATCGGCTATGGTTTGACCTGGCATAACAGTAAAATCTTTCTTACCAATATTATCGATTAGATTTGAACTTCCGGCAGCCTGAACGGCTACAACTTTGGGTATATGGTCAATCAGGCCAATTTTCAATAAATCTTCGTAACCCTTATAAACACCCGAAATTATAACACCATCGCCAACCGGTACAAAAATATAATCGGGAACATCCCTGTTTAGCTGGATGTACAGCTCAAACGCAACGCTTTTCTTCCCTTCAATGGTCAGGGGGTTAAAAGCAGTGTTCCGATTATACCAGCCAAACTCTTGCGTTGCTTCAATGCTAAGGTCAAAGGCCATGTCGTAGTTACCATCAATTGGTACAATTGTGGCTCCATACATCACTATTTGGGTAAGCTTGGCTTGTGGGGCGTTTTTCGGGACTAAGATTATTGCTCTTTGACCTTGCGAAGCACATATCCCCGCCAGCGATGAGCCGGCATTACCTGTTGAAGCAGCAACAATGGTTGTTACCCCATTCTCTTTAGCATAGGCCGATACAATCGCCGAAGCCCTGTCTTTAAACGAAAAGGTGGGATTCTGAGAATCATCCTTCAGGTATAGATTAAAGGGAATTGTATTGCCACCTATCCTGTTGTATTTGTATAAAGGGGTATTCCCTACCCTGAGCTGTGGCAACGATGATTCGGTATTTAGTGGAATTAAATCCCAGAAATTACGGCGTACAACATCTTCATTTATTTTTAACAGGGTGTTATAGTCGTAAGTTGCTTTTAAAACTCCATGGGGTGGGGCAGACTTGCTATTGGTTTTGCTACACTGGGGACAAAGATACAGCTCAGGTGATGGCGAAAAGGTTTTCCCGCAGTCAGAACATGTTAGCATGAACTTTGAGCCCATAGAATACAGATTTACATCGATTTAAGTAGTCCGACTCGTTCGTTAAAATCTTCGATAAGTTCATCCCACCGGGTTGACTGGGAAAAGAGTTTTGGCCAAATTTCCCGATCGTACCACAGCATGTTTAAATCATCAATTTCCTTGCCCTGTTGCTCTACCCAGGTGAAGTATTTCAGGTTATGTATGGCTTTGCGATCGTAGTAGGTAAGCTCTTTCATCCAATCGGTTGTGGTGGCCAAAACACATTTTTCAAAGTCCTTTACTGCTTGGGTTTGACTATAAGTTCCCCTTACGTCTCTGAGCTCATCGAGTCGTGAGCTATACATTTCGGATGAGTCGGTAGCAACCGTAATAATCACGTCATCCGAATTCATTTCGTAGAATTTGGCTGTTTTAATAGCCGAAAGCATATTGCTAATGCCCGATATACCTAAAAGGTTCAGGTTGTTAGCTATTTCGGAAGGAACGCCGGATTCAATTAGATATTTTATTCCTTCGGGTTCGTTAAACAGCCTGAAAATGCGCATGCAGTCCTCATCGTCGATGGCTACAATGGCATCGGTATTCTTAACATTGTGAATCCAAGGCACATGCTTATCGCCAATACCTTCAATGCGGTGGCCACCAAAACCGTTCAACAGTATGGTGGGGCATTGCTTAGCTTCTGAAGCTACCACCTTAATGTGTGGGGCAATGGTTCGAAGATAGTCGCCTGCTGCTATGGTTCCTGCTGAACCAGTTGCCGAAACAAATGCGGCAAGGTTTGGGTGTCCGGCAAGCCCGTCAAAAACCTCTTTAATGGCTTTCCCTGTAATAGTGTAATGCCAGGCAGCATTACCAAACTCATCGAACTGATTGAATATTACGTAATCGGGTTTGGTTCTACGAATTTCCCAGCATTTATCGTAAATTTCTTTGACATTCGATTCGCAACCGGGGGTTGCAATTACCTCGGAGCCCACATAGTCGCGCAACCAGGTAAAACGCTCGCGGCTCATCTCCTCGGGTAGTATGGCTACCGATTCAGTTCCCATTAGCTTAGAGTCGAACGCTCCACCCCTGCAGTAGTTACCGGTTGAAGGCCATACCGCTTTTTGGGTGGTGGGGTCAAACCCTCCGGTAATGATTCGCGGAGCAAGGCATCCGTAAGCTGCTCCAACCTTGTGGGCGCCTGTTGGAAACCATTTGCCCACTAAAAGTAATACCCTTGCATTTACCCCAGTTAGCTCTTTGGGTAGTTCCATGTAATTTACAGGGCCAAATAGTCCACCTTTTTCTTTTGGCTCATTCTTCCACGTTATTCGGAAAAGATTCAATGGATTTATATCCCATAATCCGATAACCTTAAGTCTTTCCTTTATTTTATCGGGAATCAATTCGGGGTTTTGTTGCTGATGAAAGGTGGGCAGTATAATCCCTTTCTCGCGGAATCGTTTTACGGCATTTTCAAATACTTTTAGGTTTGTCACCCTATCAAATATTTCAATCATAGTCGTTGTAATTTTCAATAAAATTAGTTATTATATTTAATATTTCTATCAATTATTTAATATATAGAAATTTTAGTTACATATTTTTTATTATGTAGAAAGATTTTATATTTGCATTGTGTTTTTATTACTTAATAGAAAAATCGTATTGCAATATACTGAATATTTTAACCTAAACCTAAATAAAAGTATGAGAAATATTGACGAGATTGATTGTAAGCTGTTGAACATTCTACAGGATAACAGTCGGGTAACCATTCGTGAGCTATCAGAAAAGCTGCACCTTTCAACTACTCCCATACATGAGCGAATCAAGAAGTTGGAAAAGAATGGGTATATCAAGCAGTATATTACCTTACTTGACCCAAAGGCATTGGGGAAAAAGCTTACGGTTTTTGTTTCGGTTTCGCTTTCGAGCCATACCAAGGAGGTGGTCGATTACTTTGAAGCTGAGGTGAAGAAACTCCCCGAGGTCATGGAGTGTTACTACGTATCGGGTAGCTGGGACTTTTTGCTAAAGATACAATGTAACGATATGGATGATTACCACAACTTTGTGATACACAAATTCTCGGTGATAAAGAATATCACCCAATTCTACAGCTCATTTGTAATGTCCGAAGCCAAGCAAACCTACAAGTATGAACTTTGAGTGTCATAAACAAACCGATTATCATTCTAAATTTGTGGAATTGATTTGAAAATCTTTTTTAGTCTAACTAATTGAAGTTTGGCTAAGTTGAAATGCCAGAGTAAACATTAAGCGTTTTTGCAGTTGTTTTGGAAATGCTAAAGTCATTTCGGATGTTTTGCTCAAGAATCTTTGCATTATTGAGGAATTCATCCCTTTTTTCAAAGTAAAGTGTAGGCTGATTATAAAAAGAAACCTGAGTAAGGGGAAGGCCATTTTGGGTAACCAGAATAACCTGTTGGTTGAAACCAACCAAGTCGTTAAATAATTCCCTTACATGGTTCTCAGCCTCACCAAAATCGAAACTTCTAACCATTTGCAAAATGCCATATATATTGATTTTATCAATGGGTTATGCATTTTTATTATCATAAAAATAGATGAAATCCTACATAGGGAAAAATATTTGATAAAATATTCTTTATCAGTGTTTTGCTTATTTATATTGGTAATTAACATTAGGAAATAAGGTATCTGAATAAATGTTTATTTTTTCTGATAAATACCGAAAACAAAATCGCTTCTTCCTGTTTCTTCGATAAATTTTTCGTCCTGCTCAATCAGATAATTTAAGAGTTTTTTGGTTTCGAGTTTATCATCCAGGAAATTATGGGCTATATCCTTGAGCAAAATAAGCAGGATGTCTCCTCCAATTTTCTTTTCTTCTAAAACTTTAAAATTTTCATGGAGAGAAGGAAGAATTGATTCTGAATCCACCGCTTCGGACGGATCTACAAGAAACATTCGTACTAAGCCAGGACGAAAAATTTTGGTTTTAACACTCTTAGTTCCTATTCTGTATCTATATTTTAATGGTATAGTTTTCAAAATTAAGTTCGCTTGTTTAAGCTGTAAAGATGTCCATTGTAAACGATTAGGGCCAACATATTCGAAAATAACTAAAAAACCATCTTTTTTAAGCAATGGAATCACTTTAGATTTTAATAAAATGTTTATATTATTAAAATGGTGAAGGCTTGAGTTGAATAATACAATATCAAATTTTTCAGGTTGGAATGGATGGTTTAAAAAATCTCCAACATGATACCTTATATTTTGAAAGTTTTCGCCGACGGCTAATTTTGTTGCTTCTATTACCTGATTTGATGCAATATCGATACCCTCAATCAAAGAAAAGATTGGATATTTTGCAAAATTACGCTCATGAGAACCGTTTCCGCTACCAACAGATAATAAACAAAGATTATTTCTATTTTGTAAGTACTTGAAAACAAAATAATCTTCATAGTTCAAATTAGGATTGCCAGTACATTTATAATTCCAACGTTGACGGATTTCAGGGACAATCCAGTAGTTAGATGAGAATGTAATTTCGTCCCACTTGGAAATTACACGTGATTTATGGGCAATATTGAAATGAGACAGTATGGAATATAATCCTTTTCGCTTTATCTTGTAATAAAAATCAAGACAATCACCCAAAGATATATATGTTTTTTTCATCTAAATATCTAAAGAATTAAGGTCACAAATGCAACTTTTTGATTGGATAAATTTAGCGATAAAAATTCATTAGGGGTCAAAAAGTATAATTTTTATCTTGGGCGATTGTTTAATATATACTGAACTGAACCCTTTGTACATCTTATATAGAAATGTTTTCAAACGAAGAGCCTTTAGGGAAATACTGTCGAATAAGCTCGTTAGTGTTTTCATTAGCACCTCTTTACCAAGAATGATATGGACGAGCAAAATAAAAATCTATTGCGAGTTTTTTGCTGATGGTTTGATGGTCAGCAAATTCATTTCCGTTATCCCCAGTGATAGTGTGTATGATATTTTTCAAGGGTATAAGTAACTCTACGGTTTTTTGAGCGAGTTCGGGAGCATTTTTGCCATTAAGCTTAACCATCCAAACCTTTTTCAGACGTCCTGCAATCTGTTTAGGGCTGTAATCTTTTTTCAACAAGACTTCGGTTTCTGCTTTAATCTCGTCTGTAAGGTATTGCTTTTTGGGTTTTTCTCTCATACGAGTTTCGTATTTGCGTTGTGCCAAATCATGTCTGTATTCAACCGAGCGTTTATCGCAATTACGCTTTAGCTCTATGCTAATAACAGATTTGTTTTTCCCAATAGCTTTTGCTATTTCTTTTTGCGAATAATTACTCGCTTTCATTACACTTATTGTGTATCTTTGTTCAACGGTTAAATGTTTCATTTTCAACTTTCTTTAGCGAGGAGAGGGCAAAATTAAACTTTATCCATCGAGGGTTCAAGGTTAACGGTTCACGATTCACAATTTACGGTTGATTAAATTGATGAGTTTGATGTCTTTTAACTTTTAACCCTTCGACAGGCTCAGGGCAAGCTTTTAACTTTTAACTCGTTCTGTTCGTTGTTCGTTGTTCGTAAAAAGGAATCTTAAATTTGAAATCTGGAATCTGGAATTTGGAATTTTAAACCCTGTACCTTTAACCTTTAACTTTTACCTTTTAACTTTCAACCTCAAACCTAAATCACTCCCATAGCCTGCTTTGCTCCCTCAAGGATAATGCTCATTTCCGCTGCATGTTGAAACTGAATTTGTCTAACGCAAGGCGTTAGGGCCTTGACTTCAATTAGCTTGAAGGTGTCTTTTGCAAAGCGCGCGTAAACATGGTCGGTTTCGTAAATGTACTCATCTGGCTTTTCGGATAAGGTTTTGATGCTTCCTTTTTGTTTGAATATCAGTACGAACCTATCTTTCAGTATGCTAAGCATGTAGCCTTCATCGTTTTCCCTGAACGATTTGGTGGTAAGATGAAATTTAGGTTTGTCCTTGTAGGGAGCACCATCGGTAGGGCAAAATGTGGAACAGTTTCCGCATTCGTTACAAAAGTTAGCTATATTCAGGATTTGGATGCTTTGCCTAACCTCAAAGCTTATATCGGGCTGGATTAGGGTGGTTCCATCGGCTTCTACCTGAACCTTCTCAAGCTGGAAGCTTGTGGGTTTCACCTGGTATGCAAAATTTGCCAGGTTGGGACATACCGTTGTGCAAATGCTACAGGCCTCATCGCAGTGGAGGCAACGTTTACTTTCTTCAACTATAGTCTTTTCGTCGGGGACTTCGGTTATCAGCTTAAAAGTTTTACTAAGTTCCTGGAAGGTAATCTTATTTTCATAACCGTATTGCCGCCTGGCACGCATGAGCATTAGCTCACAGTAGTCTTGTCTTTTTTCGTCAACCATAGGTGTATTGGATGGGAAACCGCATCGTTTTAAAATTTGCTCAGCAGCTTTACGACCATCGCCAACAGCATTTATTGCAGTTGAGGCGCCACGAAGGGCATCGCCTCCTATGAAAACATTACCCATAAGGGTTTTGTAGCTGCGTGTATCGGCTTTCAGTAACTCCTGGGGAGCAAAATCAATCTCAAGGGTTTGACCAATGGCTGGAATAATCGTATCGCACTCTATCTCAAATTCTGAGCCATCAATTTTAACAGGTTTAGGACGCCCCCTGCCATCGTACCCCTCAAGTTTCATCAGGCTGCATTTCAGCGCTTTAACCTTGCCACTGCGGGTAACTACCGCTTCGGGGGATGCCAGCTCAATAATCTGAACACCTTCGGCAATCACCGCTTTTATTTCGCCCTCATCGGCAGGCATTTCGTTAATGGTTCGGCGGTAAACAATGGTTACCTTGCCCTTTGTGTCAACAAGCCTTTGCGCTGTTCGGGCAGCATCCATGGCGGTGTTACCGCCNNTCGATGTTAAGACTTGTCGATTTCTGCGCTCCTACCGAGATGTAAACGTAATTGTATTTGCTTTTAAGCTCTGTAAAGCTATTGCGGGTAATGGAATGGTTGTAATGAATAGTAACCCCCAACTGCGTAATCCTTTCAATATCCTTATCGATTGCCTCATCGGACAGCCTGAATCCAGGTATGGCATACCTCACCATTCCGCCGGCCTTCGATTTACTTTCAAAAACATCAACCTTAAAACCGTTTAGTGCAAGGTAAAATGCACAGGTCATACCCGATGGGCCAGCACCAATAATTGCAGCTTTCATCCCATTCAACGGTGGTGGCGTGAGTTTTATCTGGGCATTTTCGGCAATGAAAAGTTTAACATCCCGAATTTGTAGCGAGCTATCGTAATTCATTCGGGTACACTTGTTTTGGCATAGATGATCGCATACCATTCCGGTGGTGTTTGGGAAAGGGTTTGTCCTTAAAATTACCTCCAGAGCTTTGGGAAAATTTCCTTTTGAGGTAAAGTAAAGGTATGAGGGGATGTCCTGGTTTGTGGCGCAGGTGTTTACACATGGCGCTGCTATGCAGTCAAAGTAGTCGAGGCTACGGTTTGTTTTTATTGATGGCTCACGGAGATGTGTATTCCGGTACCTGTTATCGCTTAAAACCTCGTTTGCGTATTTATTTAGATTTTTAAGGGCAGTGTTTCCATCGGGCCAACCCATTTCATTGGTATATGCGGCTTTCAGGTTATCGATGTATTGTTTCAACCTTCCATATCCACCGGGCTTAAGCAGGTCGGATGATACGGTTACGGTTTTAAATCCACAGCCCATAACCCTCGAAACGTTGAAGGCATCAACCCCAGCCGAAAACGACATGAATAGACTCCCGTTGAACTCATTTTGCAACTTGCTGGCAAGGTTAATGGAAATGGGGTGCAACGCCTTGCCGCTCATGTACATCATGTCAACCTCGCCAGGAAAAACCTGTTTAGTGTTTACGCTTTCAAGCGTGTTGGTTAGTTTAACCCCAAAGCTAAGGTTATGCTTTTGAGCATCGATTATCAGTGCTTTAATCGACCTTACAGCATCAGGGTACTTTAGGTCATGCTCAAAGGCTATGTCGGGTACAACCGTCTTAAATCCCAACGTATTGTTGAGTATTTGCCGGAGTTCAAAACTTCCCAAAAGGGTAGGATTTAGCTTTACCAACGTATGCAACTTGCGTTCGGTAAGCAGGTAACGGGCAATGTCCTCAATTTCGTTAGCCGGACAACCATGCATGGTCGAAAGCGTTATGTTATCCGATAGCTGAACAGGTATATCGATGGTGGTTATAGGCGGATAAATTTTTTGCAGTTCGGTAACCATTTGATGTAGCTCATCGGTGGCATCGTTCATTTTATTGAGGAACCACTGAACGTTTGGTTTTTTGATTCCTTCCAGGTTATAGCCCACGCTCATGTTGAATACCATGTTGGGCTTAACATCAAGTTTCATCTTATGGTTAAGTGCGTGAATTATAACCCAAGCTTTCAGGTACTCGTTGAAGCTTTCTTCAACCTTTAGCTCTTGCGACCACTCACAGTTGTAACCCTCGTCGCCCATATCGATGCAGGGTTTGGCAATTACTAGCTCATCGAGGGTTTGGATGGTTTTAAGTTCGATGTACCGGGCACCCATTAGCCAGGCTACAATTATGTTGTGGGCAAGCTGTGTGTGCGGACCCGCTGCTACTCCTACTGGCATATCTATCTGATGTCCAAATATTGAAGTAGGTATTTTCCCCTCTTTCGGATTGTAAAATAGCTCGGACGGAAAACCGAAAACTGTTTTTCTGTTCTCTATCTCATGCAGGATGATTTCAAGTAATTGTCCAGCTGGTATGGGTGAAAACTTATCGCTCATATGACCTGTGTATTTATCACAAATCTATAAATTATACCATATCTTATTAACTTTGTATATCGATTTATTGCTTTTTGGAAAAGAAATTTACATTTACGCCTGATGAAAGAAAATTATTCTGCTATCATACTTGCAGCAGGTTCATCGGGGCGAATGGGGCAGCCTAAGGCTTTACTTCCATTCGACCGGCAAAGATGTTTTGCACGCAAGTTAGCCGATGAATTCTATGCCTTTGGCTGCTGCAGGGTGGCTATGGTAACCAACAGCGATGTTGTTGAGCTGGTAGGTTCGGGCAAGTATAACCTGAACGGTATGGATATTATACTTAACCCCACCCCCAGTTTGGGACGCTTTTACTCGTTATACCTTGCATTACAGGCAATTGATACCCAGTATATATTTATGGACAATGCCGATAATCCCTTTGTCACAGCCGGTTTACTATCCAAATTATGGGAAAATGCTAAGCAGGCCGATTATGTTTGCCCTGCGTACAAGGGCAAGGGAGGTCACCCCATCCTGATTTCGCCTGACATTGTGAGCGCAGTCAAAGCGCAAACCAGCTTTCAAATCAATTTAAAAGATTTTCTAAATCGATTTAGAAGAATTTATGTAGATGTAGATGATGAGCAGGTTCTTGTCAACATAAACACTCCCGATGATTATAGTAGATTGATAGGAACAGAAAAAAAATTAAACCCTGTACAGAGCAAGGATATGAATTATGATTTTTGAAATGAAAGATGAGATTAACACATAAATGCTAATTGGCAGTTGGCCTTCTTTTCATTTGTCCCAATGTATTGCTAATTGTTCATATTGGGTTTGCAATTTCACTCCGTGATTGTGTGTTTTAATGTCATCTGTATCGAAATTACAAACCAATGCTTCAACTACTTTCCTTCTGTTCTCTATACTACCTCCATTATGATAAAAATGGTCTTTGGTAACTATGTTGAACTTTCTCCAAAATTTTCTTATCATTTCGTTTTCTCTCCACTCGTTGTGATGCCATGTTGATAGAATAAATTTTGCCTTTGTTTCGGAAAGTAAGTTGAATAAAAGTTCTTCGTCTTGCTCTGTCCACCCGTTGTAATAGTCAACGTGTCTGCCGTAATATGGTGGATCGCAATAGATAATGTCATTTTCTGTTGCAAGCGGAATAATGTCAGCAAATGATTTATTATAAAAAATCCATTCGGGTTCTGGTAGTATTATTTTGGAAACTGTTGCAACCTGATTTACAATTTTTGTAATATATGCTTGAGAAAAACGGTTAGGCTTTTTACAAAAAGGAATGTTCCAATTCCCTTTCCTGCCAAATCGCATCATTCCATTAAACCCTGCTCTTGAAAGAAAAATAAAGTCGTAAGGTGAATATTCTCCGCTATTGAAGCGTTCACGTACTTTAATATAGTGTTCGTAACCGTTTTTTTCTGATTTGCTTAATAGGTCACCTTCTTTTTCGAGATATTTTTTCATTAAAATTGCTGTTATGGCCTTGTCTTGAATGCCTTTGTAAAAATTAATTATATGCGGATTAGTATCATTGAGTATGGCTTTTTTATAACCTGAATTAAATGCAACCACTCCTGTACCAAGAAACGGTTCTATCCATTTCCCTTTTTGATTTGCAATTTTAACTAATTCCATAATCCATGGAACTAATTTCGTCTTTATTCCTTGACTTTTTATAGGAGGAATGATTACTCTCATTTATTCTTCTTGTTATAAGTTTTAGAGTTAATTTTATCCAAAAGGTCATGTCTGCCTTTGAATGCCAAAAAATCTTTCAGAGATGTGATTTTAGCAGGCTTTCCGTCTTTTAACATTGTTGCTGAACCATAATTAATCCAGTATTCATCAAACCATTCTTCCCCTAATTGGCTGAAAATTCCATTTTCGTTTTTTAAATCTTCAATGTCTAAAACAGAACCTATGTTCGCTGTGTTTCCTGAACCCTGCCTATCACTGGCAATTTTCCATTTCTCTGCTGCAAAAAAATCAAAATCCTTAATCACAGAAGTTATGGACTTTAAATTGTTTATAGTGGTAACTGAACGCTTGCCAACTTTTTTTATTGGAGATTCATATTTTTCTTGAAGTTCCTGAACTTGATAAATTTCCGTTTCGGCAAGGTTGTTTGAAACATCTGTGCGGGTATATATAATTCCTAAACAATAATGTCCTGAATATTGATTATAAGGAAATTGAATATTTTTGTTTTTATCTCTCTCTTTGAAATAGCCGCCATGACTACCAAGCGTGAAGCCCGCTGTTTTACCATTTCTTCTGAAAGTGGTTTTAATATCAAGGGCAAATTTTATTTCTTCATTATCATCCTTAATGAATGTCAGGTCGGGATACCAATTTTGTTTTTCTGCAAGAATAATTTTGTAACCGCTTGTGCTGGCAAACTGTAAAATCTGTGGGAAGATGTGTATTTCAAGAATTTTTGAGACAATTTTTGTGTCGGAAGAAATCGTATAAATATTCTTATACACGTCAATAAACCCTTTTACAGTCCAGTCGCCATTTTCAGTGGGAACGTATTTTTTAACTTGCCTGCAAATTCGTCAAGCTTCTTTTTGAAGTCTGATTTATGCTTGTTTTTATCTTTTAATTTCATGCTTCAAATTTACTAATAAATGTCGTCCATTTTGTAGTTTTTCAAATAAATATTGTCATTTTAGAATTACCGTTATCAACAAATAACCAGTAAAAAAACTCATTGGTTACTCTGTTCATTTGCCAAACTTTGGAGTTCCACCTTTTAGCTATTTTTATTGTTGACTAATCGCCTAATGTCCTTTATATAGCTGCATTAGCACCTTTTCAGGGGTTAGTGGTGAATCAAACTTTATACGATGTTCAGGGTTGAATGATTTTATGGCATTCTGAATGGCGAAGTAGGCTGCTATGCCGTACATGAACGGTGGTTCGCCAATTGCTTTTGAGCGTAGCACTGCCAGGTCGGGTCCCAAGGTGGGTAGGGCAATGCATTGAATACTCTTAGGCGCAAAATGTATGTCGGGCACCTTGTATGTCGATAGGCTATTGGATAGCAATCGGCCATTGCTATCAAAGGCTAACTCTTCAAGGGTTACCCAACCAATTCCCTGAACCACAGCCCCCTCTACCTGTCCAAGGTCAATTAGTGGGTTTATGCTGTTACCAAAATCATGAACTATATACACATCGTCAATGGCGTAGGTTCCTCTTATGCAGTCTATAGTTACCGTTACTATGCCTGTTCCGTAAACATGGTAGGCAAAGGGATGCCCTTTTTCTTTAGTTTTATCAAAGTAAATGATGGGGGTGGCGTAATGCCCATTTTCAGTGAGCGATACCCGTTTCAGGTGCGTTTTTTTGATAAGCTCAACCCATTGTAGTGTTGTGGCTTTACCGTTGTGTGTAACCCATTCGTTTTCAATATTTAACTCTTCGACGGGGTATTCAAGTATTTCGGAGGCAACTTTGATAAGCCTTTCCTTTAAAGCCCTAATTGCTATTTGTAAGGCATTGCCGTTAAGGTCGGCACCGGCGCTTGCGGCTGTTGGCGATGTGTTTGCCACCCTGGTGGTATTGGTAGAATGAATCTTTACCCTGCTTATGTTGATGCCCAGCAGCATCGATGCAACTTGTGCCAGCTTGGTGTTTACACCTTGCCCCATTTCAATGGCTCCGGTGCTAACCGATACGCTTCCATCCTGATAAATATGCACAAGGGCACGGGCTTGGTTCATGGATATGTTGGTAAACGATATCCCAAAGCATACGGGCATTACCGCTATTCCTTTCTTGCTGTACTTGTTGTTTTGGTTATGGTATTCAATGGATTTTTGAAGGGTTTCGAGGTCGAATTTTTCCGATGCCAAAGCAAAGCATTTGCGGGCGTTGGCATTTTCGGCTTTTTGCCCGTATTGAAATTCATCGTTCTCGTTCAACAGGTTTAGTCTTTGAATTTCGATGGCGTTTACTCCAATGGCTTCAGCAGCTTTGGCTATGGCGCTTTCAATCACGAACATGCCCTGTGGCCCGCCAAATCCTCTGAAAGCGGTGTTTGGTGGCAGGTTGGTTTTGCAGCTGTAAGCTGTAACCTTTGTATTTGGTATAAAGTACGATCCGGTAGAATGGAATAGCGTTCGCTCCATGATGGAAGGCGACAGGTCGGCGGCAGCACCGCCGTTTTGGTAAAGCGTTGCCTCATAGGCAACAATTTTAAGGTCTTCAGAAAGGCCAATTTTAAAATCGGCGCTGTACGGGTGTCGTTTGCCCGTAATTCGCATATCGTCGTGGCGCGATAGTACCAGTTTTACAGGTTTACCAGTGATATACGCAGCAAGTGCAGCCATGGCTGCAAATCCCGATGCCTGATCTTCCTTACCGCCAAATGCCCCGCCAAGTCGTACTACATCTACCTCCACCAGGTTCATGGGTAATCCTAAAATGCGTGCTACTACCTTTTGAACAGCAGTAGGGCCCTGGGTCGATGAGTGTACCTTAATATAGCCACCCTCCAATGGATAGGCGTATGCTCCTTGGGTTTCAATGTAAAGGTGTTCCTGTCCGCCAATTTCAACGCTATCCTCAACAATATACCTGCACTTGTTCCAGGCTTCATCAACATTGCCCATTCTAAATGTTCTGGGAGGTATAAGCAACAAGCCTTTCTCTTTTGCCTCCCGGGGGTCTATTACTGGCGTTAGCTCCTTATACGTTACCTT
Source organism: Bacteroidales bacterium UBA4073 (assembly GCA_002383425.1). Taxonomy (GTDB): domain Bacteria; phylum Bacteroidota; class Bacteroidia; order Bacteroidales; family Tenuifilaceae; genus Tenuifilum. Next base: position 18,160 of record DFYV01000193.1, read on the forward strand.
TACCATTTGAGCTGCCTTGCGCGCTATGCGCTCGGTTTGTGCTACCACCACAGCAATGGGTTGACCCTGGTAGTGCACTTCGTGCTCGGCCAATAAGGTTTCATCTTCAATTATACAACCTATCTGATTTTCTCCTGGAATATCACGGTACGTGATGATTTTTTCAACTCCGGTAAGCCGAAGCGCTTCATCAACATCAAGGTTTACTATTATTCCATGTGCTATGGCAGAGCCAACAATGGCTGCGTGTAGCGTTCCCGATATGGTTGATATATCATCAAGGTAAACCGATTTACCCGTTACATGACCAATAGTATCGATGTTTTTCATCGCCTGTTTGTTGGTTTATAAAACTTGCTCAAACCGTTTTCCTAAAAACTTTTGCAGATGTGCAATGAATAGCTGCCGTAACAGTAAGCGTTTATACTCGGCAGTACCACGAATGTCGCTAATGGGCGATATTTCGTCCTGCATTATTTCAACTGTTCGGTTAACTATTTCGGCATTAAGCTCTTTACCTTGCATATAATTTGATGCTTTATGCAGATATGAAGGGATAGGTGCAACTCCACCAGCCGATATCCGGCAGTTCTCAACTTTTCCGTTTTTCATTTCAAGCAGCATTGCGCTATTTACGCTGGCAATGTCGAGATATTTACGTTTACTTACCTTTTCAAAGCTGAACTGACTTGAGTTTTTTGGGATTTCAAAGGTTATGTGTTGTATTATTTCGCCTGGAATAAGGTTAAGCTGTTTGTAGCCTAAGAATATCTCATGCAGTGGTTGCTCCCGTGTAATGCCGTTGGCTATGGTTAAAACTTTGGCGTTTAGGGCAATAAGCATTACGCTTAAATCGCCTATTGGCGAGGCATTTACAATGTTACCCGCAACTGTGGCCATATTCCGGATTGGTTCCGATGAAACAAGCATCAGGTAGTCCTTTAGCTGAGGAAAATGCAAGGAAAGTTCAGCTGATGATATAAGATCGCTTACTTTGGTTGCACCACCTATTGTACAGGTTTTATCAACAATGGCTATTCCTTGTGGTTGCTGCCCATTCAGTGTCGATTTCACCCTTTTTTCGTATATGTAATCGGGCTTTTGAACCATTAAGTCGGTGCCCCCGGCTATTAGCTGGGCATCGGTTTCATTTGCAGGTACATAGGCATCAATCAATTTAAGTTTTTGGGGTATATCGGAAAAGTATTGAGGTAGGTAGCCTTTATTTACAAGCCAGCCAACGGGGTCGGAAATGTCTTTTTCTTTCATTAACAGGGCAATATCGTTGGCTGCCCTTTCAATGGATTTATAGCCAGTGCATCGACAAATATTACCTGCAATGGCCTCAATGGCGCGTTGTAGGGTAGGGGCTTCGTGGTTCATACAAAATCCTGTAAACGACATTACAAAGCCCGGGGTGCAAAACCCGCACTGGGTTGCCCAATGGTCAGCCATAGCCTGTTGTACAGGGCTAAGGGTGTTGTTTAGGTTGATGCCCTCAATGGTTACAACATGTTTCCCATGCGCATTGATGAGTGGGTAAAGACACGATGCAACGCTCCGGTAATCAACCTTTCCGTTTGCCAGTTCGCCTATTAGCACCGTGCAGGCTCCGCAATCACCCTCGCGGCACCCTATTTTGGTACCGGGTAGTTTAGCCTCGTACCGTATGTAATCTAATAAGCTCATACCCGGATTACAGTCAGTATTTACGGGCTTTTCGTTTAGGATGAAACTTATCATTCTTTATTGGTAATAAATTTCACAATATACATGAATGTAATAAAAAATCAAATTATTGGTTTAATTTAGAATAAAATGTTGTGTTTTTATCAAAATAAATGCAAAAATTCTGAATACTATGAGAATTTCAGGGTATAACTTTTTCACAATTGCTATGTTGCTTGCAATGCCATTTTACTTTAATGTATGAGTTTAGTCTAAAAAGTTCATAAAGTTCATAAAGTTNNATAATTAACATGTTTTGCTAAAATAGAGCATGCTTTTTATACCGGACTAATGTATATAATTTGACCAAGGACCAAGGCATTCGATTGATGGGTTATTTTTTGAGGTGTTATAAGAGTGTGATTAAACTAACTTACCCGGCGCAAACGGATTCAAGATTCAAGATTCAANNTACGAATTACGAATTACGAATTAAAGATTACTTTTTACGAACAACTAACAACGAACAACGAACAACGCTTATCAACCATCAACCATCAACCATACTGACCATTTACCAGTTGTTATGGAGATTCTTTTCAGGCGAGAGTTACTTTCCGATGCAAAATTTCGAAAAGATAAAATCTAAAACATCCTTGTTCGATATTTCGCCTGTTATTTCGCCCAGGTAGTTGATTGCCTCATATATATCAACCGTGAGGAGGTCGCCGCTCAGGTTTGCGTGCAAACCATTCAGTACCTGCATTAAACTGGTACGTGCCGATTGTAAGGCGTTGTAATGCCTGATGTTGGTTATAATCACATCCTCGTTCTCGGGCATATCGGTTTTGCCAATGGCTATGAGCAGTTGCTGAAGCTGCTCAATGTTATGTCCGGCTTTTGCAGAAATGGCAAGAGCGTTAAATCCTTTTTCTTTTAATTTCCCCAATACCGTTTCAACGTGCTGTTGGGGCGATTTATCTTCCTTGTTAACCAAAATAATCAAGTTTTGCGATGCAGTAAGTTTTTTGATAAACGCTTCTACCTCGCCCTCAATACTATTCGCATCGCATTGGGAATCGATTAAATAAAGCACAATTCGTGCCTTTTCAATCTTTGCAATTGCCCGTTCAATGCCTAAACTTTCTATTGTATCGTCCGTCTTACGTAGTCCTGCGGTATCGATAAAACGGAAATTAATACCGCCTAAGTGGATTGTGTCCTCAATGGCATCGCGGGTAGTACCCGCAATTTCTGAAACTATGGCTTTTTCTTCGTTCAGAAGTCGATTGAGCAGGGTTGACTTACCCACATTGGGCTTGCCGGCTATGGTTACCGGAATTCCACTTTTTATGGCATTTCCCTGACTGAACGAATCAGAAAGTGTATCAATTTCAGCTATAATGCTTTTAATCAGATTTTTGAGTTGACCCCTATCGGCAAACTCAACATCCTCATCGCTGAAATCGAGTTCCAGCTCAACCATGGCAGTAAACCTAAGCAGTTCGCTTCGCAGCTCTGCCAGCTTGCCTGATATTCCGCCACGCATTTGGTTCAGGGCGACCCGTCGGGCAGTCTCACTGGTCGATGCAATGAGGTCGGCAATGGCTTCGGCCTGCGACAGGTCTATTTTTCCATTCATAAAAGCCCTAAGGGTAAACTCGCCGGGTTTGGCAAGCTGTGCGCCATGGCGCACAAGCAGCTCGAGTAGCTGCTGCTGTACTACCACCGAGCCATGACACGATATTTCAACCACATCTTCGCCAGTATAGCTGTGCGGTGCTTTGAAAAGGCTTACAAGAACCTGATCAACCTCGCGGTTACCATCTACTATGCTGCCGTAATGAATGGTATAGGCTGATTGTTTCGCTAATGATTTTCCTTTCCTAACTGGCCTAAAAATGCTATCAGTAATTTCAATGGCACTACTTCCGCTAAGACGTATTACCGCAATGGCACCCATCCCGGATGGCGTGGCTATTGCTGCTATGGTGGTGGTTACATCTAATGTCATTTTTTATTGTAGATGAGATATTTTGTCTGTTGTCAACTATTTTAAAATTGACTGGAAATGAATTTTATTTTACAAAAGTAGCATATATTTACAAGAGTAACAGGATTGTGATTGGGTGTTTTAATGCAACTTGTTGCATTTTCCATATCAATTATCATTTTACTTGATACAAACCTTAAAAAATAATTATGTAATATTATTAACTAATGTTTCGCATTTAATTCTCATGGATTAAGATGATAAAATACAAACACATACAATCTTC
>DFYV01000193.1:22144-24075 GCA_002383425.1 Bacteroidales bacterium UBA4073
AATATTTGATTTATAGAATAATATTAATACGTGTGAAACATTAGTTATTTGTAAGCAGAAATGGTATTCCCGAATTTACAACCATTTCAATCACCTTAGGCTATCAGTTTGGTCGAAAAATATTGTAAATGTTGATAAACTTACCGGCAATAAACCTGTCTTTTCTTGGACAGGTTTTTGTTTTTTCTATTTTTGCAAACTAACCTAAACCTAACCATAAGCCATGAATGCTTTTCTTGAGAGTTTTGATTACATCATTCAGCTTTACAATGAGTATGTTGGTGGTTACCTGATACTTGCTCTACTTGTCCCAACCGGCATTTACTACTCAATAAGGCTAAATTTTTTACAGATTACCCATTTCAGGCATGCCATAAACCTGGTTCGGGGGAAGTATAGCAAGGCAACCGATACCGGCGATGTCAGCCATTTTAAGGCGCTTACTACCGCCCTTTCGGCTACGGTGGGCACAGGTAATATTGTTGGGGTAACGCTGTCCATATACTACGGCGGGCCCGGTGCTGTTTTCTGGCTGTGGGTTACTGGTTTTTTTGGAATGATGCTAAAAATGGTGGAGTGTACGCTAGCGCTGAAGTACCGAAAAATAAACGCCGATGGAACGGTTTCGGGTGGGCCAATGTACTACATTGAGCAGGGTTTAAAGGATAAACTTGGGGTGTGGGCTAAACGCCTTGCCGTTTTCTTTGCTTTTGCTGGTATTCTGTGCTCTCTTGGCACTGGTAACATGGCTCAGGCCAATTCAATTTCCGATGTGCTAAAAGCCAGCTATAATATTCCGGTACTATACACTGGCATTGCAATATCGGCATTAGTTTTTTTGATTGTTGTTGGGGGTTTACGTAGAATTGCCAATGTAACATCGCGTCTGGTTCCCTTAATGGCTATTATCTATTTTGGCTCAGCAATTATTGTAATAGGTGTTCACTATGCCGATATCCCGGCTGCCCTATGGCTGATAGTGAAAAGTGCATTCACAGGTCATGCTGCAGTAGGTGGCTTTGTGGGCTCAACATTTTTCATGACCATGATTTGGGGTGTACGGCGGGGTTTATTCTCCAACGAGGCAGGACAGGGTTCTGCACCCATGGCTCACGCCGCTGCCAAAACGCCATACCCCATGCGCGAGGGGTTTGTAGCATCACTCGAACCTTTTATCGATACCATTATAATCTGTACTCTTACCGCATTAGTCATCATTCTTTCTGGGGTGTGGAAAACCGACGATGCCGTGAAGGGTGTTGGAATGACCGTAAATGCCTTTCAGGAGGGACTTGGTAAAATTGGTGTGGGATACCTGGCCCGACACATGGTTGCTATCAGTTTATTTCTTTTTGCCTTTTCAACCATAATCAGCTGGTCGTACTATGGCACCCGAACTGTACAGTATATTTTTGGCGATAAGGCCATTAAACCCTACTACTACGTTTTTACCCTTTTTGTATTTTTCGGTTCGGTTTGGGGCATCGATTTGGTTTGGCATTTTGTTGATATGGTTATAACCTTTATGAGCATCCCAAACCTTATAGCTTTGCTACTCCTATTCCCCGTGATGAAAGCCGAAGCCGATGGATACCTGGCTAAGCTAAAGGCGGGCGAGTTTAAGAAAAATTGATGGTTGATGGATGATAGATGTTCGTAGCTCGTTGTTAGTTGTTCGTTGTTCGAAAAACAGGGGTTTTGAATACGTCTTCGCCCTATCCTTTACCCTTTATCCTTTACCCTTAAACCTTGAATCCGTAGAATTTTCAGAAGAATTAACCACTAAGGCACTAAGGACACTAAGGTTCACTAAGTGTTTCTAAAGGTACGAGGGAGTTAAAAGTTAAAAGTTAAAAGTTAAAAGACATCAATCTCATATCACATCAAACGTGAATCGTTAATCGTTAATCGTGAATCGTGAAACGTGAATC
>DFYV01000035.1:0-10409 GCA_002383425.1 Bacteroidales bacterium UBA4073
CAACGAACAACGCTTATCAACCATCAACTATTAACACAGCATCACATGGACAAATTATATCATCAACAAAAGATAGATGTTGTTCATCGGTTTTTGAAGTTAAAAAAAAGGGCTCAATGCCGAGCCCTTAAAAGTAACAAAATATTTGGATGAAGTTTAGATTAAGCCTTGGTCAAGCATAGCGTTGGCAACCTTGAGGAAACCTGCAACATTAGCACCCTTAACATAGTTTACGTAGCCATTCTTTTCGGTGCCGTGTTTAACACAAGCCTCATGAATGCTCTTCATGATTTGATGTAAACGGGCATCCACTTCCTCACGTGGCCAGTTGAGTTTCATGCTGTTCTGGGTCATTTCCAGGCCCGAAGTAGCAACACCACCGGCATTAACTGCCTTACCGGGAGCAAATAGAATCTTATTATTCTGGAATACCTCAATAGCTTCGGGGGTACAAGGCATGTTTGCTCCCTCGGCAACGCAAACCACACCATTCTTTACGAGGTTTTGTGCATCTTCTTTGCCAAGCTCATTCTGGGTTGCGCAAGGCATGGCAACATCAACCTTAACCTCCCAAGGACGTTTGCCCGCAAAGAACTTTGCGCCGGGGAATTTCTTGGCGTAAGGTTCAACGATATCCTGGTTCGAGGCACGAAGCTCAAGCATATATGCAATTTTTTCGCCACTAATACCAGCCTCATCGTAGATATAGCCATCGGGGCCAGAAATGGTTACAACCTTTCCGCCCAATTCGGTTACCTTAAGAGTGGCACCCCAGGCAACATTACCAAAGCCCGAAATGGCTACGCGTTTGCCTGCAAACGACATTCCTTTTGTAGCAAGCATTTCCTGAGCAAAATAGGTAGCACCAAAACCGGTAGCCTCAGGACGGATAAGCGAACCACCCCAGTTGATACCCTTTCCGGTTAAAACGCCTGTATTTTCGCTGGCAAGTTTCTTATACATTCCGTATAAATAGCCAATCTCGCGGCCACCAACCCCAATATCACCGGCAGGAACGTCGGTTTCAGGGCCTATATGCTTCCAGAGTTCAAGCATGAACGACTGGCAAAAGCGCATAACTTCAGCATCGCTGCGACCCTTGGGGTTAAAATCGCTGCCACCCTTTGCACCGCCCATGGGAAGTGTTGTAAGGGCGTTTTTGAAAATCTGCTCAAACCCCAAGAATTTGAGAATCGAAAGGTTAACGCTTGGGTGAAAACGGAGTCCTCCCTTGTAAGGGCCAATGGCGTTATTGAACTGAACACGGTATCCCAGGTTAACATGAATGTTACCCTCGTCGTCCATCCAGGGAACCTTAAAGGTGAAAATTCGGTCGGGTTCAACCATGCGTTCAATGATTTTAGCCGATTCAAACTGAGGATTCTGGTTATAAACCTCTTCGATTGACTCAAGAACTTCACGTACAGCTTGTAAGTACTCCACCTCTCCAGGGTGTTTAGCTTCAAGCTCAGCCATTAATTTATTTACATTCATTGCATTAACTGTTTTTAGTTATTTAACCTGGTTTTCTTTCAAAGGAATAATCCCCTGAAAAAGTTTTCAAAATTGACTTATTAAAATGACATTTCAAAAGGAAAAAACAATGAAAAAATATGATGTTAAACATTTTTTTGGCCTTTAACTTATAATTTAAAACCAATTAGCCGTTTTCAGGTTTTAATATAACACCCTGGTTGGTTTTAGCATCTACCTGAATGGTAAGCGGATGATTGAACTTTACACACCGTAAAAATTTGGTTTCATGCCAGGCGGGGAGTGAGTTTAGGTAATTAACATCGTAGATGCCATCGTTGAGGTAAGGGTTAACGGTCAGGTATGCCACCCTGAAGGATGTAAGGTTCTGGAAGAAATGGGTACCCTGGCTGGGTTCGACACGAAAGTTCTCAAGGCCGGCTTCCACTATAACCCGGGCCTGTGATATTTGCGACCACTTAATGGGAATCCCCAACCACGGATCGCTACTACCCCACCGGCCAGGCCCAATTAAAACGTAATTACGTTGCCAATCGATAAACTTGCTGTTGAGCTCATCGAGCTCCTGGGCAATTTCCTTTGTTTTGGCAGGATTAAAACTATCGGGCTTGATGTAAATAAAATCGTATATATCCTTTACCTTTCCATGCCCCAAAGCCGATGTTGAGTAAAGCAATGCCTTTTGAACGTCTATTTCGTCCCATTGCACCAGCTCCGACTGATCGCTTTCAACTATAGGCCTAATCTGCAGAAAGTTAAACAGTCTTGGCATTCCGCTTGGGGAATTTAAGTCTGCAGCAAACTCAATTTCGATATGGTTATTCATTTCGCGCTCGCCAATTTTAAGCAGTTCCGATACAATTTTGGCAAGAGGGAAGGTATCGTGCTTAAGGATTGGGGCAAAAGTAACCAGCTTTAAACCCTCATCGTAATAGCCATCGCGCAAAGTTCCTGAGTGCATATCGTAGGTTGATGTAACAAACTGGAAATCGGGTATCGATGCAGCCTCTTTAATATCAAGGTTGAAAAGATTAAGGCTATCGTCAACTTTAGGGTCGAAGCTGGCGGGATCGACATTCAGCGCATAAAATTTTTTTTGGGTTTGGCGCAACGCCATCTCAACCGATGAGAGCTGAAGTATTTTCTTAGGGTATTTAGGCGAAAAGCGAAGTGCCACCCCTCCATCAACTATAAGTTTCCCTAAACCAAAACCTATGCTCACAATGCCATCTTCAGTTTTTTCGGAGCCAATGGGGTAAAAATTGATACTTCGGGCTACCCCCGACAAGGTTGGTAGATACATATTACCGTATTGGTTTCCACAAACCTCCTGAATAACCACCCCCATCTTTTCCTCATCAATAATATTCTGGGTAGCGTTCATGTATGCCTTGCTTGCCTTATAGAAAACCGAAGCATATACCGCCTTTATTGCTTTAATCAAAAGTTGCAGCATAAAATCCTGGTTATCGGAATGGGGAACCATATAGGTAGAGTAGATGCCTGCAAAAGGTTGGTAATGTGAATCCTCAAGTTTGCTTGATGAACGAACGGCCAGAGGGCGTTGAAAAACAGAAATAACTTTTCGCAAATCGATTTTAATTCGTTCAGGCAGCTTAGCTTTCACAAAAGCTTCAAGGATAACCTCATCGGCTAAATCCTGTAAGGCAATATCATACAGGTTATTAGATTCCATGAACTCATCAAAAATATCGGTGCTGAGCACAACCGTTCGGGGAATGGTTATTATGGTATTTTCGAACTTGTTGAAAAGGTTATGCTTCCGTATGATCTGGTTTACAAATGCCAGTCCGCGAGCTTTACCGCCAATCGATCCATCACCAATTCGGGAAAAAAACTTATACTCATCAAAAGTATCGCGGTCAAACTTGGCTATTATGCTCCTTCCCTTGCTCAACCTGTATGCCGAAATGGCATAATAAATGAACTTACGGGCATCCTCAATGCTTTTAAAATCTTTAAGTCGCATTGGTTTAAAAAGCTGAGCTATTGAAAAAATGGCTCTGGCATTTAACCATTTTGAAATATCGTTTCGGCTGGAATGGTAAACCAGCGAGCGGTCGGGAATGGTAAGAATAAGCTTTTGCAGCTGGCTCAAATCCGATGCTCTGGCAATTTCGGCAAACGTATCGGGATCGCGAAAAATGAAGTCGCCAAAACCAAAGTTATTTACAATGTAATTCCTCAGCTCAAGGCTAAAAGTTTTTGAATACTTATGCAAAAAGCCTACACATAGCTCATCGGCAAAAACCTTATTCGATAATTCCGACGACTGTAGCAGAAAGGGGATGTTAGGATCTTCAGCCTTAATTTGCTTACAAAGCTGCAATCCAGCCTTGGTGACATGGTCGCGCTTATTGTTTACCTTGTAGCTAATATCGGAAATTACACCAAGCACATTACTTTTATACTTATTGTAAATTTCAATAGCCTCATCGTAGGTTGTGGCTAACAATATCTTAGGCCTCCCGCGCATACGTAGCATACGGTGATGCTCGTTCAGCGCTTCGGTCATGAACATACGGGCTTGCCGAAAAATTATTTTGTAAATATTTGGCAAAAACGACGAGTAGTAACGAACGGAATCCTCAACAAGAATTATTGCCTGAACACCGATTTGGAGGATATCATGGTCGGCATTCATTTTATCCTCAATAAGCTTGATAATGGCTAATAGAAGATCGGCATTACCAAGCCAGCAGAAAACATAGTCGATTGCGCTTAAATCCTCGTTCTGCAGGCGCATGGAAACCTCACGCGAGAATGGCGTTAGAACAACAATAGGGATTGAAGGGTATCGCTGCTTTATCATTTCGGCCAACCTGAAGGTATCAATTTCGCCAACGTTAAGCATCGATATAATAAGGTCGATATGCTCCTCCTGCAGAATTTTTAACACTTCACGAGCCGAATGCGCCTGAATAAAAACGGGGGGATAACGCAAGTTAAGTGATACATACTCGTTGAAAATCTGCTCATCAATACGTCCATCCTCCTCAAGCAGAAACGCATCGTAGCTGCTGCAAATAAGCAATACCTTGTATATTCGCTTCTGCATCAACTTATCGAACGAAGTATCGTAAATATCAAGCTGAAAGGAATTGAGATAAGCCTGTTCGCCAAATAATTTCAACATAACCCAATTTTTTGGCAATTTACAAAAAAAGTATCCTAAAGGGTGTTCTTGGGTTTGGCTATTCAACCTACCTTTGTAAAAAAATGATATATGCGACACCTTTGGTTTATAGCGCTGAGCGTGCTAATACTTGCAAGTTGCAAAACCCCAAAAAGTTACACAAAAATTGAAGGGTTTACACAGGGAACTACTTATAGCATATCCTATTACGACTCGCTAAACAGAAATTTTTCGCCTCAAATCGATTCCATTCTAAGCAGGATTGACTATTCAATGTCGATTTACAATAACAGCTCTACAATCAGCAAACTAAATAGTAACCAGTCCGATAGCATTGATAATCTTTTAAAAGAGGTAATACTTGCCTCGTTCGATATTTATAGGCAAACCGATGGAGCATTCGATATTACCGTAGGTCCGATTGTCAGGGCTATTGGCTTTGGTCCCGACAAAACAGATGGAATCGATTCGGCAAAAATAAAATCGTTACTGCCACTTATTGGGATGGATAAAATTCGCATTGAAGGGAACCGCCTTATAAAGGAAGATAGTAGCATTCAGCTTGATGTTAATGCCATTGCCCAGGGCTTTACCGTGGATGTAATTGGAGAGTTTCTGGAAAGTAAGGGCATTAAAAACTACCTTGTGGAGGTAGGAGGCGAAATTACTGCCAGGGGTATAAATACAAAAGGAACCGAATGGGTTGTTGGCATCGACAAGCCGGTGGAATCGGCAATACCCGGTGAGAACATACAGGCAAAAGTATTGCTCAGCAATGGCTACGGGTTAGCCACATCGGGCAACTACCGGAAGTTTATTGAGGTAAATGGGCAGAAGTACGCCCACACCATAAACCCTAAAACCGGATTTCCTGAGCTGAACGACCTTTTAAGTGCTACCGTGGTAGCACCAACTGCCGCCAAAGCCGATGCCCTTGCCACTGCTTTCATGGTAAAAGGGCTTGAATGGAGCAAAAAGTTCGTTGCAAGCAACAAAAATGTTGACGCCTACCTTGTTTATTCCGATTCGCTTGGAAACTACCAATCGTGGATGAACAAAGGAATGGAAAAGAGAATTTTACCTTAGCTAAATTCCCTTGCTGGCAATATTTGCACTACAACTTGAACCTCCACCACAACCGCAGGAGTACCCAATATCGGAATCGTTACAGCTACCCTTGCGGCGTTTAAATATGGTTTTGAGCGATAGCCCAAAAACGACTAACCCTAAAAGTAAAACAACCACCCCAATAAGCTTAAGTAATGCCATAATCAAATCGTTTAGTTAATCAACCTCACATACGTGCCCGTAACAGGTGGAACAATCAACACTCTTTGCATTTTTCCTCCAGCTTTTGATTTCCTCGGTGCGAGGGCATGAAACCCCACGTTTCCGTAATTCCTTGCTATGTCCAACTGATGTTTCGGGAAACCTATGGCTTTTATGGAATACTATTTTCACAGCCATTCCGAATAGAGCCAAACCAAGAATGAAGGAGGCAACAAGTACTAATTTCAAAACTAACATCATTCTATAATTTTCAACAAAGATAAACTGTTTACCATCATTGTAAATGGTTAACAGCTAAAACACAATAAAAGTTCATAGGCGAAAGGAATATAAGGCGTGAGACGTTAAACGTTAAACGTTAAACGTTAGGTGTAAAGCATTAGGTAAATTAATAAATACTTGAAATTTAACGCTTTGCGTTTCTGGCGTTCTTTACGAAAAACTTCATTTTTAATGAAAATTGGCTTTTTAGATTGAACTTATAAATTAAAAAAGCAAACAACGGCAGGTACCTGGCCATACAAAAAAATTCTATTTTACGTGTATATGTCTTAGAATGCCGAGCGAAGTGTCGAACATCACGCTTTCCATTAGCTTATGGTAGCTCAGCCCTTTTACCTCCTTTAAAATCAACGCGGATACCAGGATGTTTACAGGCGCATTGGGACGAATCGCCTTACCTGAATACAGTGCCCTAAAATCCATTTCGTTGATTATCCTTAGTGCCAGGTGGTAGAGCCACTTTTCCTTTGAACCCGCTAGCATCTCATGCAGCCTTTTGCTGAGGCCGTTCACAAAGCTAAATAAACCCGGATGGTTGTTGGTCCTGAACATGCTGTGTGTATTTTGTCAAAACAGATATAGGTGCTACTTAGCTGATATTTACAATAAATAAGTTCTACGTGAAATATGTAACGCTCTGAATATATGATAGATAAAATTTATTAATAACCCATTAATAACTTTTAGTAAAAATGTTAATAAGCTTTAGCTGCTAATATGAAATTATATGCTTATATTTGAATAAGAACTTTTAGACTGGAATAATAGCACTAATTAACATATTTTCTATATAGCAGCATCTATGAAAACACATAAAATATTGAAACTATTCATTATTATTCAGGTATTATTTAACCATCCAATTTACCTGAATGCTCAGACATACTATCCTTTCCTTGGTAACGATAAAAAATGGAACATTTTACACACTTCTAATTCATGGCCTGAAGATTCTGGATATTGTTATACCGAACAGATCAGATTAGGAAACGACACCTTAATAGATGGAATTACTTATAAGGTTATTATTTCTTCAAAGGACTCTTTGCTAACAAGATGGAATACAATTGGATTTATGAGAGAAAACATCGAAGATAAAAATATTTTTTATTTACCCGTTAATAAGAAAGAAATATTATTATATGATTTTAGTATAGAAGTCAATGATACTATTGAAACTAAGTTTAAATTTGGTGAAGAAAATACTGGTGTTTTAGATTCAATTGTGAAATATGTTGTCATTTCAATTGATTCCATAAAAATCAATAATCAGGAACGGAAAAAGATAAATCTAAAATGTTTAACCTATCCATGGAATATTACTTATTCTTGGATTGAAGGTATTGGTGATATATATGGCCTTTTCGCCCCTTGTTTCCCTTTTATGTGTGGTTCAGAAAATACTCTTTTATTATGCTTTTATGAAGATGATAATTTAGTATATTCAAATTTAACTGGCACTTATAACGAATGTTTCTATTGGTTGGTATCAGAAACATACCAAAATATGCCATCATTCATATCTATTTACCCAAACCCCTCTGATGGTAAATATATTATATCAGTTTCTATAACCGAACCATATAATTTAACAATCATGAATAATACGGGTAATATTTTTTTAAATAAAAAAATACATGGCAGTTATAATATTGATATTTCAAACCTAAACAATGGTTTATATTATTTTATTTTTGATTTTAAGAATTTTCGCGTTGTTAAAAAAATAATTTTAAAAAAATAGTTGAGTTGAGTCTAACAAGTAAAAAAATGAAATCTTTTTAACCCCGTTGGATATGTGCTTAATTTAGAAAACATTGCGCTTTATCATATAAATTATCCAGCGGGATTAACCGCTGAGAGCCGCAAAGGATTTGCGCAGAGTATTGATTTTCAACACAAAATAGTTCTCTGTGGTTCTCTGCGTTTCCTCTGTGAACTCTGCGGTTAAACAAAAATTTCCTTTTTAGACTGGGCTCATAGATGAATTGATTAAGCAAAGAAAATAGATAACGAAGCCGGGGCAACCCGACTTTTCTGTTATAATGCAGCAACGTTTTTCTGAAAGAAATCTTTAAACTTCTTATTGTTAAGCAACTCCTGCTAATCCAAATCTCATGGCTATCCGTATGGATAACTTTTTTCTTAACCATTTTTGGTTTTTCATTCAAACATAGTACATTTGTGTAGCGTTCTTTGATTACGCTGCCGGCATTAAGGCCATGCAACAGCAAGTGCCCGCCATTTGTTGGCCTGCTCTCCCCCTCGGGTTCCCTCATCCAGAAGCTCAGCTACGATGCCTGGGGCAACCTGCGCAACCCCAAAAACTATAGCCAACCTTTTAGTGGCATACCCCGCCTACGCCGGGGCTTTACGGGACATGAGTACTTGAATGAATTTGGCTTAATAAACATGAACGGCCGTTTCTACGACCCCCGCCTCGGCCACTTCCTCTCACCCGATAATGGAGCTTGCCCCGCCAACGGCGGGGTGCAGATGCCTGACTTTAGCCAAAACTTTAACAGGTATAGCTACGGGCTGAATAACCCATTAATCTATACCGATCCAGATGGGGAGTGGATACATATTGTAATTGGTGCAGCCATTGGAGGAGTTATAAACCTTACAGTTAAAGCATGTCAAGGGAAAATACATAATTTTGGCGATGGATTAGTGGCCTTTGGAATTGGAGCGGCTGCCGGGGCAGTTGGTGCAGCCACCGGGGGGGCTGCATTTTTAGCGGCAGGCGGAGGTGCTGCTGGTGCAGGAGGTTTCCTCGCCGGATCAGCAGGGGGAATGGTCGGAACTGCATTTGCAAGTCCTATCCAGAGTATTGGCAACTCCATGTATTTTGGAGACCCGATGATGACTGGGAAACAATACCTTATGGGTATTGCCATAGGTGGTTTGCTTGGAGGTACTATTAATGGGGGAATTGCTTTAGGAAACGGTAAGACATTTTGGACCGGTGATTTTAGGGGAACTGGCATTACAACACCAGGGCCAACGCCTACACTAAAACTTGATGAACCTAAAGTTAAACTGAACACTGAAAACCTACGCACCAAACTGCTTGATATACCTGAAACACTTGACAATCAACACAGCCTTGTTGAAATAAAGGGGATAGATGGGCAATCTAGGTGGATCAGTCAACAGGATCTTACGCTAAGCCCACGGCAATCTTTACACCTTGGAAACACAGGAACAAGAAGCCCTTTGACAATTGATCCATGCCAATTGCTCAATGACCTTAATAAAGGTAATTTTCAGTTTGTGCAACTAAATGTGAGGAACAGTATGCCAATAGTTAAATTTAATTATAATATTGGGAATGTAATTTCTCAATCAGGTCAAAACTTGGGAACTACTTCCTATGGCACTATTCATATAAATTCAATGGGTCAAGTTCATATAGTACCATGGTTACCAAGATAAAAATTAATCCAATGAATAAAGAAATAGAAATACGCTTGTCATTACAGCGAGCATTAATAGGTAATGTTAGCCAACATCTTAGAATGGTGTGTTGCGACTGGAAAGAAAAAGAATGGATCAAATTAAGGTTCTACCTTGATATCGAACCAAATGAAGAAGAAAAAGAACTAGTTTCTTGCATCTTAACGGATTTGGAGACAGATTTAGAATTCCCCAAATTTTATGAGGAAATTATTTTTAGTGATTTACCATTTGAAAAACTTGAAAAACTTAAGTTGATAGTATATTGGAGAAATGAATTACCTGTATTTTAAAAACTATTGCATATACAAAATCCCACTCGGCAATCTAAGACGTATGCAAGTATTAGAATAATTATTATTATTGCAATTCCCTTCGTCTGAGGCTGTTCACCTCAGTTGAATATGTATCTTCGGACTTTGCCCGGTAAATATGGCTAATTGTACGTTTTTCATGCTAAGCCAAGCCACATAACTACCGGATAGGTAATTTGTTATTTAACTTTTTTTGTTTTTTCAGCCAAACATAGTACATTTGTGTAGCGTTCTTTGAATACACTACCGGCATTAAGGCAATGCAGCAGCAAGCGCTCGCCATTTGTTGGTCTGCTCTCCCCCTCAGGTTCCCTTATCCAGAAGCTCAGCTACGATGCCTGGGGCAACCTGCGCAACCCCAAAAGCTATAGCCAGCCTTTTAGTGGCATACCCCGCCTACGCCGGGGCTTTAC
>DFYV01000035.1:10424-15974 GCA_002383425.1 Bacteroidales bacterium UBA4073
GCTACTGCCTGAATAATCCGCTGGTATTTACGGATCCTGATGGGGAGTTTATTTTCACTGCATTATTAACACCGATTGGACTTACTACATTAGGAGTAATGCTTGATGCAGCATGTTGGGGTGGTGCCATTGATTTAGGAATACAAGGAATACAAATAGCAACAGGTACAAGGGAACAAATAAATTGGTCACAAGTTGGTGGTGCTGCAGTTGGAGGGTTTGTATTTGGTGGAATGGGACTTTTGGCTCCGAGTTTTACAGTTAGTTCTACCAGTTTTATGAAGAATTTACCTGCTTATTTAGGTAAAGCAGGATGGGCAGGTTTAACAGGTATAGGAGCTTCAGGGGCAGGAATGTTAGCAACTGATTTATTTGAAGGAGGCGGAATTGATTACTCTGGAGAAGATTATTTAAGAACAATGGGATCTGCAGGGGCATTTTCTTTTGGATTATCATTTGCAGGGTCTATGTACGATTATGCAAGTTGGGATAGATTTACAAATACAGAAAAGGTAGATATCTTAAAAAGAAAATTCGATGCAGATATTAGATATAATGCTTTTCTTGGAGCTAAAGGTCAATATACTCCAGGCAATACTTATTTTGAAATTGGACCTGCTGGTTTAACGAGCCGTGGACAAGGATTTTATACTTCAAGCCATGAATTAAAACATTTAAGTGATTGGAACAAATATACAGCTGGTAAACTAAAAATCCCAACAAGACGCACATGGCGACAACAATTCGAAATTCGGGCACATAAACACAGCATGAGAAGATGGAGTACCTCATATGATTTGTGGATAGATCGTTATAATGTGATTTCAGGAAGAGGCGGCTATTCTGGATATGGCTATAAAGGACCTGTGTTTTCATTTGGTATGGATCAGTTATATAATTTTTTCTATTAAAAAATGAAAGCGATTATCCTTTCCCCCATATCCTTAGTTTTCTGTATATTATTGAATGTGTGTTGTAATAGTATAAAATTTTCAATGATGGATGAGATGATTGATACTAGTGAGAATATATCTATGACATTACTGAAAAACAGATACAATAATATCGAAAGATTATTTAATTATTTGTGTGGTTACCAATAAAAGTAATATAGATATTGCTTTGCTTAACAGACCAGATATTACAACAAATGAAAGTCCTGAATTTATTTGGTATGCAGAAATATATTTTAAAGAAACAGAAAAACAAAAAATGTTGCCGTTCCCTTTACTTGGTGACTTCAAAATGCCTGATTCAAGTGAGTATATTATTTTGAAGCCAAAAGAAAAAAAGGAATTTAAGTTTAAAATTGATTTTAGCAAGTTAGAAAATAAATCAGAAGTGATACCAATTGAATATAATAATACAGATTATGGAGTATATTCAATAAAGTTAGTTTACAAAGATGCTTTTCTTAAGCATGATAAAGCGCTTAGAGATCAAATAGAAAGCAATACAATAGAAGTAGTTTATAAAGAATAATCAAAATACCGATTAATTTTACTTTTATTATAATGGAGTTACTCGGTTCTCGCAAGTATTAAGTCGCAGCATTACTTGTGAAAACTATGAACACTGCCTAAGGCAATCCCCTAACTCGGCGAAGTCTTCGGTTTAGTCGTATATAAGTAGCGGTCTCTGACCGCATTAAACTATCCCGGATAGGCAGCTTGTTATTTAGTTTTTTCTTTAAAACATTATACATTTGTGTAGTATTTTTTATGTTAAAGGATAAAGGTTAAAGGATAAGGCGAAGACGGATTCAAAACTCAAGACCATGTTTTACTATCAACCATCAACTATTTCTCCCTGCTCGCCATAGTTTTGCGCGTTGTGTAACTACATCGTGCAAAGTCGCAAACTTTGCCAAGCGAGGAAACATAAACTTTGCATTGAATTTTGAAGCGGTCAGGAGGCCATTAATTAAAATATTGAGAAATATTATACTGTGCCGAGTTTAAAGTTGCAGGTGTTGAATTTAACCGGTCATGTTATCTGAAACATAAATTTTCCCTTACTTCCAAAAGATTACGGCAATGGTTTCAATTATTTCAAATATCCAGTGTTCCCGCATACATATTGGTTAGCGTAAAAAATCTACACAAAGTTTAAGGCTAACCAAACAGGCATACACCAAATGAATTAAAGGTTACTAACCCTACCCTCAAAACATTTAGCATACTTTTTTGTTTACATGACAAAACTCAACGGTATTGAATAATGAGCACAACTACAAAAATCAAATTAACAAAGGAGGAGATATTAAACGATTACTACCTTGCCCACCTCAGCCGTAATATAAGCATTATGGGGCGCAAGGAGGTGCTAACCGGTAAAGCTAAATTTGGAATATTTGGCGATGGGAAAGAACTTGCCCAAATAGCATTAGCCAAGACTTTTAAGGATGGTGACTGGCGTTCGGGGTATTACCGCGATCAAACCTTCATGATGGCTGCAGGGCTTTTTACCGACGTGGAGTTCTTTGCTCAGCTGTATGGACAAACCGATATAGAGCTCAATCCCGGAAACGCCGGAAGAACATTCAACAACCATTTTGCTACACGTAGTCTTAACCACGATGGATCGTGGAAAGACCTAACCAAGCAAAAGAACAGCTCGCCCGATATTTCACCTACAGCCGGGCAGATGCCTCGTTTGCTCGGATTAGCCTGGGCATCAAAACTTTTTAAAAACAACAAAGAGCTTTGGGGATTTGAACAGTTCAGCAGGCAAGGTAATGAGGTGGCATTTGGAACTATAGGTGATGCCAGCACATCGGAAGGACATTTCTGGGAAACCCTTAATGCTGCTGCCGTATTACAGGTCCCCATGGTGGTTGCCGTTTGGGATGATGGCTACGGCATATCGGTTCCAAAAGATTACCAAACCGCCAAAGGCAACATATCTGAACTTGTTAAGGGATTCGAAAAAGGTAAAAACGATGTAAATGGAATCTACATATACAGGGTTAAGGGGTGGGATTACCCTGCTTTAATCGAAACGTTTACGCAAGGGGTTGAGCGCTCGCGTACCGAGCACGTTCCGGTACTCTTCCATGTTACTGAGGTAACCCAACCTCAAGGTCACTCCACGTCGGGTTCTCATGAACGATACAAATCGCCCGAACGAATGCAGTGGGAAAAAGACTTCGACTGTAATACCCGCTTCCGTAACTGGATTATCGCCGAAGGTTATGCCTCTGAAAATGAGTTAAATGATATAGAGGCAAAAGCCCAAAACGATGCTAAGGCTGCACGCGAAAAGGCTTGGGCCGATTTCACCGACCCCATCAAGAAAGAACGCGACGAGCTGATAAAAATAATTGATAACCGCTCATGCTTTTGTAAACGTGAACACGTTGACAAAGTAGGACAAATCACCGAGCAGCTTAAAGCAATCCCCAATCCTATCCGTAAGGACATTGTCAGTGCTGCCAAGCGCATACTCAGGAACGTGTGCTCCGACTGCACAATACGTGAAAAGCTTCAGGCCGACTTAACGGTATGGATTGAACGGAATATGGCCGATGGCTACGACAGGTACAGCTCTCACCTATACTGTGAAACCGATAGGGCAGCATGGAAGATTAAAGGCGTTCCTCCAATTTTCAAGGATGATTCCCCCATGGTAGCCGGTAGGGAAATTTTACGCGACAACTGGGATTTTCAGTTTCAGAAAAATCCTTTACTGGTTATTTTTGGCGAAGATGTGGGTGGAATAGGTGGTGTAAACCAAACCTATGAGGGGCTTCAGAAAAAATACGGAGAAATTAGAATTAGCGATACTGGGATTAGGGAAAATACCATACTGGGTCAAGGACTTGGGTTAGCTCTCAGGGGCTTACGTCCAGTTGCTGAAATTCAGTACTTCGATTACCTGCTCTATGCACTCCAAACCATAAGCGATGACCTGGCCACCATACGCTGGCGCACAAAAAGCGGCCAGATGGCTCCTCTGATAATATCAACACGTGGTCATAGGCTCGAAGGTGTATGGCATGCTGGCTCACCCCTAAGCATGGTAATAAACTCAATCAGAGGTGTTTACGTTTGTGTTCCGCGAAATATGACACAGGCTGCCGGGTTTTACAATACACTGCTCGAAGCCGATGACCCAGCGCTTGTAATTGAACCCCTAAACGGCTATCGCTTAAAAGAAAAACGACCTGAGAACATTGGAGAGTACAAAATTCCTCTGGGAATACCTGAAATTCTTCGTGAAGGAACCGATGTTACCCTGGTTACCTACGGTAGCTGCGTTCGAATTGCACAGGAAGCCGTTGACCACCTTTGGGAGTTCGGTATATCCGTTGAACTTATCGACGTTCAAACCCTTCTGCCATTCGATTTACCTAACCTAATACTTCAATCCATTAAAAAGACCAATCGCGTGGTATTTTTCGATGAGGATGTTCCGGGAGGTGCAACAGCATACATGATGCAAAAAGTACTGGAAGAACGCTCAGGGTACCGGTACCTCGATTCACCCCTTAAAACCATAACCGCACGCGAACACCGACCAGCTTATACCACCGATGGCGATTACTTTTCCAATCCCAATGCCGAAGATGTATTCGATAGTATATATGAAATGATGAACGAGGCCAATCCTAAGCGTTACCCGAAGCTATTTTAAGCAAAAAGCCCCTTTATGGGGCTTTTTTATTCTATGGCTCAAATTTCAATTCAGTATCGTTACCATCATCTTCATTCTCAATTATTTTCATTTCATCGGGTGTATAGCGACGTATTTTATAACTAATGGAGGCTATTATGATACTCATAAACGGGCTTATAATGTTGAAGAATGCGTATGGTGCATAGCTAAAGGTAGGTACACCCAGCACGGCAGCCTGTGTAGCTCCACAAGTATTCCAAGGAATAAGCACCGATGTTACCGTTCCTGAATCCTCCAACGTACGACTTAATAGTTCAGGTTTATACCCTCGCTTGCGGAATGTTTTGGCAAACATTCTACCTGGCACCACTATCGATATATACTGGTCCGAAGCCGTAACATTGAAAAACAGGCAGCTTACCACAACCGATGCTACCAGCGATGCAGTAGATTTGGCAAAGCGTATGATGGTTTCGGTAATTTTTACCAGCAATCCGGCCGATTCCATAACTCCTCCAAATATCATGGCTGTGATAATTAACCATATAGTGTTCATCATACCAGCCATTCCACGCGTAGTAAGCAACTCGTTCATCTGCGAGTCGCCCGATTCTATAGTTACCTTACCAAACATGCTTTTCATCACGGCTATGTAGCCAGCCTCGGCGTAGTTTCCGGTTACCCCTGATACCTGTTCAATAATTCGGGGTTGAAATAGCAAGGCAAAAACTCCTCCCAGCAAAACTCCAAACATGATCGATGGTAATGGAGGCGTTTTCTTCACTATAACTACAATTAAAAATACCGGCACCAGCAGTAACCATGGTGTAATGTTGAAGGTTGTGGTTAGGGTATTCAAAGTGGCATTGATATTTACTGCCCCTTGCGGTTCAAATCTTAATCCGATTACTAAAAAAATAATTAGGGTGATAG
>DFYV01000035.1:16148-16716 GCA_002383425.1 Bacteroidales bacterium UBA4073
AAAATCTTTAACCCGTAGTAAATGAGTGTTGGAACAACGCCACTTATCATCCAGGTTCCGGCTAAAGCCCCTATAAGCATCAGGATTAATATCGATGGCATGGCTGAGCCTATTGTTTTCACAATAATTTGTCGGATGTAGTCCCACTTATATCCTAAGCTTACCGCAATTGCTGAACCAATAGTTGATGCCAGCAACAAGGCTATTTGGTTAGCCCCCGTTAGCGTATCATCACCAAAGTAAATCACATTTAAGGTGAGAAAAAGTATTAAAAAAGCAATGGGTATAATGCCATGAATGAGTTTGGGTTGCCTTACCATAGCTATTCAAATTTTTTGGAAAAATAGTAAATATGCTCAAATTAAGGATAATTCTTTTTTTGAGATGCCAGTAGCATACAGTTGATGGTTGATGGTTGATTTCATTTGAATTTCAAATTACGAATTACGAATTACGCTTTTTAACTTTTGCCTTTTAACTTTTAACTTTTAACTTTTAACTTTTAACTTGATTTTGAACCTTGAACCTTGAACTTTGAACCTTGGACTTTGAACCTGAAACCTCTAAA
>DFYV01000106.1:0-3179 GCA_002383425.1 Bacteroidales bacterium UBA4073
CTCCGAAAACACCTAAAAGTATAATTTTATCACAAATTTACCACTGATTTTCAGTCAATTGCAATCGGTAAAAGAGCAAAAAATTACTTTTCGGAGGGGATTCAAACTTTGAACTTTACGAACTTTATAAACTTTATAAACTTTATAAACTTTATAAACTTTTTAGATTGAACTCATCCTATTTTTTAATTAATTTGCGTAGCTATGTTCATTTATGTTGTATTTTTGTAAAAATAAATCACAAATCTATGAATACAGATGATTTTGTTAAGGTTCTAGTTGAAAGTGAAAAGGGGCTGACGGCCGATGAGAAATCGAAACTCATTGAGGGGGTCGATACCATTTACATCGATTCCAGGCTCAACCATCACAAACGT
The DNA here is from genome assembly GCA_002383425.1 of Bacteroidales bacterium UBA4073. Taxonomy (GTDB): domain Bacteria; phylum Bacteroidota; class Bacteroidia; order Bacteroidales; family Tenuifilaceae; genus Tenuifilum. The sequence continues at coordinate 378 of DFYV01000106.1, forward strand.
TTAGCACAAAGGCAATTGGCCAGTTTCGTTTTGCTGGTAATTTTTGCTTTATTTACCCTTGGGGTTATAATTTATGCCAGCTATGCCAGTGAATATACTTCCGGTTTGTTAAAAGGGGTAACTGCCGGTTACATTGTAGCCCTGTTCGTATTATTCCCAAAAACTTTCAAAAACCACTCTCGCATTGCTTTTGTTATTAAGGTGATTAAACAAATTCGCTCGTCGAAGTGAGTATGCAATTGATAAAAACAACACCCCGAATCGATTTTTACACTGCCGATACATCTACTACCCTTCAATTGCCCTTTGCCGAAGGAATAAAGGCTGGCTTTCCATCGCCAGCTCAGGATTATATCGATTTAGCTTTCGATTTGAACAAGGAGCTGGTCAAAAACCCAAGTTCAACCTTCTATGGGCGTGTTCGGGGCGACTCCATGATTGACGAGGGAATCAACGATGGCGATATTCTGGTTATTGATAAGTCGTTACCCCCAACCGATGGGCGTAAGGCGGTTTGCTATATCGATGGTGAGTTTACGCTTAAAACTATCCGGTTTAAAAAGGATGGCATCTACCTGATGCCCGCTAACCCTGCCTATAAGCCCATAAAGGTTACCGAAGAAAATGATTTTATTGTATGGGGTATTGTCACCTACGTAATTCATAGGTTTTAGAAATGTATGCCCTGGCCGATTGCAATAACTTTTACGCTTCGTGCGAGCGTGTTTTCGATCCTTCGCTTAATGGCAGGCCCGTTATTGTGCTATCGAACAACGATGGTTGCGTTATTGCCCGAAGCAACGAGGCTAAAACTTTGGGTATCAAAATGGGTGAACCAGCCTTCAAGCTAAAGGAACTTATTGAAACCCAAAACGTTGCCGTTTTTTCATCGAACTATACCCTGTATGGCGATATGAGCCAGCGGGTAATGAATACCTTAGCCAGTTTCACCCCCGATATCGAGATATACTCCATTGATGAGGCTTTCCTTGGGCTGCATGGCTTTGCCTATGTCGATTTAATGGAGTATGCCCGAAAAATCCGTAAAACCACCATACGGAACACTGGCATCCCAATTAGTTTAGGTATAGCACCAACCAAAACGTTGGCAAAGGTGGCAAACCATATAGCCAAAAAACAACCCCAGCATCAAGGTGTATATATGATTGCCAGTGAAAATCAAAGAATTGATGCGCTTAAAAATTTCGAAATTGGCGAGGTTTGGGGTATTGGCAGGCAGTACGGTAAGCTACTCACCCGCTATGGCATTAGTTCAGCATACGATTTTACCCGAATGCCTGCGGGTTGGGTTAGGCAACACATGTCGGTAGTGGGGTTGCGAACCCAGAAGGAACTGCTTGGCATTCCCTGTATCGATTTGGAACATTCGGCTCCCCCAAAAAAAGCCATCGCAACTACCCGTTCGTTTGGCGAGATGCAAACCGATTTGGGATACCTGAGCGAGGCTGTGGCCTCGTTTGCCGCCAGCTGCGCGCATAAGCTACGCAAACAGCAATCGGTTGCACAGGTGGTAATGGTATTTGCACATACCAACTACTTCCGCGTCGATTTGCCTCAGTATTCAGCAAGCAAAACCATTACGCTACCAGTACCAACCAGCAGCACCATCGAGCTGTTGCACTATGCCCTTACCGCCCTAAAAAGTATTTACAGGCCAGGATACCGGTATAAAAAAGCGGGTGTAATTGTTACCGGCATTTCAACCAATCAGCACATTCAAACATCACTCTTCGATAGTATCGATAGGGAAAAGCATAATAAGTTGATGATAACCATCGATAAGCTTAACGATAAGTATGGTCGAAACACCGTTAAGGTGGCTGCCCAGGGCACCGGTAGGAAGTGGCGGTTGCGACAGGAACGCATATCACCCATGTACACCACACGCTGGGACGATATAATTACCGTTAAGAGTTAATAGGATTTTTTACAGCTGTTTAGCTGCCGGAAGAACTCCATCACAAACAAAGTAAATAACCATGTTTCGAGCGAAAGTATTCAAAATATTAAATCACCATAGAGCCTGGTATAAAAAGTATAAAGTTTATTCACATGTTATTTAATTTTTAAAGGTGTTCATGAGGGCTTCGCCGTTGTAAAGTTAAAAGCGTAAATTATTGATAATAGGTATTTTAACTAAAAACGCAAATTTATTACTAATTTTTCGCATGTATAAATATTATTCTATATATCAAATGTTTACAAATGGGTTGAAATTAACATGTAATTCATTATCAAACTATTGATAACAACTTGTATTCACTAAGTCCCGATTTATCGGGGTTTACCGAAGGGCAAGCGAAGCGCAGCGTGAATACTTTGTTAGGCGTAGTGGTACACCTTTGTGAATACAACATTGCAAAGTGAAGATTGCAAAATGCAAATTGCAAAGTCATTTTCCTTCTTCTTTCACAATCCCGATTTTCGGGACGGATTTTGCAACATTTTTTGTCAATTTATTAGCTTCATACACCAATGCTTTTAACTCATTGCCTGAATTTAAGTCGGTTCTCTCCACCAGTTTAAGCCAATATAATGACCTGTCCTTCGCTCCATTGCAAAATTCACCCCGTTAAATATACCTATCAATTCTAAGTTTTCTCTAAGTTTATTTATTTAACGGGGTGAAGATTGCCAAAGTCAAATTTACCCTTTGTGTTATTTTGCAATTTAATATTTGCATTCTGCATTTTGCATTGAGCCATTGCGCCTAACTCCAATGTATATTTAATACTTTGTGAAACTTTATGCTTACTTTGTGTTTTTTGTGGTTATATTCAG
>DFYV01000106.1:3256-3436 GCA_002383425.1 Bacteroidales bacterium UBA4073
TCATAGATTTTTGTACATTTGTTGAAAATATTTGATAATGGACGAAAAGGTTAAATACTGGATCGATCTGTCCGACTATGATTTGGAGACGGCAGAGGCAATGCTTCGAAGTAGAAGATTCCTTTATGTTGGATTTATGTGCCATCAAACAATAGAAAAGGCATTTAAAGCATATTTTAC
>DFYV01000106.1:3530-5836 GCA_002383425.1 Bacteroidales bacterium UBA4073
AAACAAAGGAAATACAAAAATGGATAAAGAAGAAGCTATAAAAAAAGTAAAGGAGTACAGCATACTACTTAAAAAGTATATACCTTTTGAGAAGGTATATTTATTTGGCTCATATGCAAAAAACACTAACCGTTCTGATAGTGACATTGATGTGGCTATTGTTGTAAGTAAGTTAGAGGGAGACTTTTTTACAATTCAACCATTATTGTGGAAATTAAGAAGGCAAGTTGATGATAGAATTGAACCAATCCTTATAGAAAAGGACAATGATTATAGCGGATTCTTAATTGAAATTCAAAGAAATGGCATTGAAATAGTTTAAAACGGCTAAGCCCAACTGGTATTGACTTTCACTATGGCGGATGATGTATATGAAGAATTTTTTATTACCTTTATTTAACTTTTTAATGGCTGTTAACGCTGCGGGCGGTTAATTATCCGGCAGGCAAAACCACAGACCGTTAGTGCACATAATAAGAGAGACAACGATCACCATTAAATATATGGATATGAGAAAAATATTATTTGGACTTTCACTTTTAATTACGCTAACTGGATTTAGCCAAAATAATCAAATTCAAGTATTGTGTAATGAGAAGGTATTAGGGAAAAACCTTGTTGATAGTTCTGTCATTAAAGGATTTGAATATGTATTTTCCGATAGAATTCATGAAATTTTTCTTGATACAACAACAGGATTTTTAACTGCTCAACTTAGAGGATTAAGCAAAAATGGGAAATGGCTTAACAATACTGGAAACATTGTTCAATATGACATTAAAAATCAAAAGGTATTATGGAGTAAAAAGATTGCTTACCAATCGAGCAATTTACAGCAATTCAGTAAAACAATGATTTATACCGTTGACAATAAGAGTTACTGTCTTGATATTAATACAGGAAATGACCTTTGGGAAGTAAAAAACAACTTATACTTCGTTGACCCAATTTACAATATTGGCATCGGATATAAATTCAAAAGTTCAACTGGCTATTCAAATGAACTTGAAGGGATTGATTTGAAAAATGGCAATGTAGTTTGGAAAAGAGATTTAAATAGAGAATATGGTTGGAATGATGTGTTTTATTCAAATGATTCAACTATAATTGTGGTTGCTGCCGGATTACATGCAATAAATTTAAAAACTGGAAAAGGCTGGGATTACAATACGATTACTGGGAAAAAAGATTATACAGGCACAACCGCTGCAAATGCCGTTGGAGTTGGTTTAGGTTTGCTTACAGGTACTTTCGTTATGTCCACAGGGCATGATTTAGTACGAGATTTGGTATCAAACACGATTATTGACAGTTCCAATATTTATTTTGCTTCAAAAGAACAACTTGTAAAAATTGACAAACAATCAGGCGAAATACTATGGAAATTCCCGTTTTCAAATGATTTAGTAAGTAAATCTTCTATCTTTATGAATGAAAATGTAATATTTATGGTTAATAAAGGGATGGCATTCATGGGTTACAGACAATTAGATTTTGGTAAGCCATTCCTTGCTGCATTTGACAGACAGTCTGGCAAACAAATATTCCTATCATTAATAAATGTAAATGATGACCCAATTTTAAGTTATCAGATAAAAAACAGTGAAATATTTTTAGTGTTTAAAAACAGAATTGCAAGGTATTCAATGGAAACTGGAGATTTGATAGTTGAAAAGGAGTTTCCTAAAGAAAGTGTTGGAGAATTAAAATATTTTGTAGGTAATCAAGTATTTATTACAAATCAAAATGGAGATTTAATGAGTCTTACACAATTTGATTCCACCAAAATATTTGTATTTACAAGTAACGGTAAAACATTATCTATTGATAGTGAATTAAATATTTTAAAAACAATAGAATATTCTGATTTAAGTATTTATTATTTGAGGACAAAGGATCATAAGTTTATTGCAAAAGATAAAAAGACTTTCGTTATTAATAATGCAGGGAAAAGAATTGCCGAAATTGATGTGACTTCAAATGCTTTTATGATTGAAAATATTATATATGACACTCAAGACAAAAGTTTTATATCGATAGATTTGAGTAATATGGTTAGTGAATAAACTATGTGTCCTGTAATCATGTATAAAACAAGGCAATTTAGGTGATTATTTGAACATTCTGCCACGCATTGGCCTTTGTGTCGGGTGAGAGGAACGAAGNNCCTATTGATTCAGAATGAGTTTTGCATATAACTTTTAAAATATAAAAATAATTTTTACCTTACGAATAAATTGTACTAAAAATTATAGCAATGGAAAGCGATATAAGATGGGAGCAAAGATTTTCTAACTTTAGAAAAG
>DFYV01000150.1:0-4704 GCA_002383425.1 Bacteroidales bacterium UBA4073
ATGTTATACTTCTCCATAAAAGCATCAAACGAGCATTTATTACCATGATGCCCGAGTTCTACCCCTTTCATATCGAAGGGGATGCCCTCTTTTATGGTTGATGGGTCTGTATCGCTGGGGACAAAGATGAACTCAGCCTCACGGTCAATGAATCTCCTGATAAGCCAGGGGCATGCAACTCTGTCCACATGAACCCTTTCTCTGGTTACCCACTTCATGATGTACCTCCTTAAGATTGTTTTTCATATTACAGGGTTTCGCTTAACGTTGGGCGGTATGAAAAGTTGCCGATTGCGGGATATTTACTATCAAGTTTCACAAAAGTTGAAGCAGGCTACAACCCTTGAATAACCTACTGACCCGGCAAATTTTTATACCGTGCGTTGTGCTTTCGTGCTTTTTATTCATCTTTTTTCCTTTCGAAAACCGCAAGTCTTTTTGCTAAAACTATTCCTTTGCAATCACTTGGTTTACTGAATAAATTAATATGCGAGTCGTTGTATATTTGTTGTTTGCTTGTACAAACAGATTTTAAAAAAGGATTCTTAATCAATTCCTTGTCAATATTAGTTCTAATCCATGTTTCATTTATACCTAAACTTAAATATCTAGAAAAGAAAATATACCAAGTTAATTCGAATATTGATTTTTTATTATTGGCTTTAATTAATTCAGACTCTACAAGTTCTTTTATTATTTCTTTTAGTTTAAAATCTGATTTGTAATTCAAATAAAGTATTTCAATTACTGATAAAATATGGCAAAGTATTTTTTCTGATTCTCGTTTTGCAAGCACTAACAAACTTAAGGTTTTTAATATTTCCTTTTTTCTAGATGTTTTTTTATCATTAAACTTAATTTTCAAATTGTAATCATTATCAAATAATTCTCCAAAAAATTTTTCGAGAATGCTCGTTCCAGGATATTCTTTATTTATATCTAAAACTGTTAAAAGCGTTAATTCAAATGTTTTAAATGAAATTGTATTCTTTTCTCCTATAGAATGGGGATGATATGCTCTATCATGCTGACGATAAAGTCCTTTAGGTAACTCAAGGATTTGTGTCTTACTTTCATTAATCAAAAGGTTGAATTCTGTTAATTCATCAGCAAGTACTTTTAATATTTCTTTAGCATCTATCTCAGTATTACAAAGAAATCGATAGTCGTCTTTGAATCTACTTGCAATAAAATCTTTATGTTTTAACTTTTGAGAAATCTTTAAATCAATACTACTTAAAATAATCTCAGCAATTAAATCACTTACTGCTGAACCTACTGGAATCCCGTTAGTTCTCCCATTATTTGAGTATTGGACTATTTTATCAATCTTGTTACCAACAAGTTTGCATGTTTTATCTAAAAAAGCTTTCTCTTGTCCATGCAAAGCCCACCCAATACTATGTGTGTATATTGAATTATAAAAATTTGTAATATCAGAACGTACAATTAAATTATATTTATGAACTTCTGCTACTAAATCCTTTTCAGCCATTGCTATCCATTCATAAATCATCCTTCCTGAGCGCAAAGGACTTAATTCACCCTTCTTTTTATTATTTAAAGGGATTGGAAAACTATATGAATAAATTTTCAAATCTTTATGGAAAAGAAGGTTAACAATATTTTCCCAATCATTCATCAACCAAAAAACAATGTCATGGTAATTATGTGGATGTTGAATTCCAAATATTCTTGATGTTAAAAGTGATTTTGGATAAGAAATATTTGTTAATTCTCTTCTTGGTTGTTCATTCAGGTCTTTAATGTATTCTGACGATTGCAATTTAAAGTCTTCGACCTTAAAAGAAGGTGGTACAACATATTGTTCAGGATAATAACCTTCATTTAAAAGCCAATCAGCAATTAAATCTTTGTTAATTAATCTTATCAATTTTTCAGTTTTCCTAAAATGTCTTTCAATTAAGTTCATTATGTTGCAGTATCTTTTTTAGCATGAAGTACAACTCGTTTATAACCGTACCAAAAGTAATTTTATACCTACAATTTTGGGTGTATAACAGTACCTTTGGTAAGGTTTACTTATTCCAAAGATATAAAGTATTTTAACAAAGTATCAAAAGGCGATTTAATTTTTTGCAAGCTATTTTGACTGACATGGGTGTATATTTCGGTTGTTTTACTGCTCTTGTGCCCATGCTATGCTTTTGATATTTCAAAAACAGCTCCAACTTCATATGTTCGGTATTGTGGGAGGTAAGGAAATGCCTAAAACAGCGGGATTTCGGAAAACCTGCAATACGTCAAGGAACACTTCAGCTATTTTTCTTTAAAAGATCGTAAAATCGTCATTAGCTACGTAGCCCTGAACCCGGCGGGTGTAGCTCAATTCTGTCTATGGCGGGACGCGTTGCTCAGAGGCCTATTTATTAGAGGCAGTGCTGTTTATTTGATTAACCCCTTCAATCAGGTTATTAGATTCATCTTCAACTATATAACCAATTGCATGAGAAGTCAATAGTTGCTGATAAGCTCATAACAACTCCCTCTGGAAATCTTATAAAACCTGGTTTTATCTAGTTTTTCATATCTTCCAAAGCCCTCACTAATATTATGAATAGCAGAATTTGCAGCCCTCCTCATATCTGATACCATGCCAAACTTTTCTTTTTTAGGAAATCTCTGTGTAACCTTATAAACCTGGATCATTATTCAAAAGCATTTTGCCGCACAGGCATCTGTGTAAAATCTTTATATGCCATCTACTTGAAATTTACATTGCTTGTTCCTCTATCCCTTTTCCTTACTTAGCCTCAGCCTTCGCCTCAACTTCCGCCACAACTTTAAGTAAATTGCAAAATTAGCGGATATGTTTCGTTTATCCTATTTTTTAATTAATTTGCCAGTTACGTTCTATTTATACAATGATTAAACTACTTACAATTTTTATGATTACCTTTGTCACAAATTTAATACTAAAATGAAGAGTACCGATAAATGTTCGTTTTGTGGTCGTTCTCGGAAAGAGGTTGACCTGTTGATAGCCGGACTCGATGGATTCATTTGTGATCTATGTGCTGAGCAGGCACACCTTATAGTTAAGGAAGAGCTCAAAAAAAAGGGAGAGTTCAAACTCCAAAAAAATAAGCTTCTAAAGCCCATTGAAATTAAAAAGTTTCTTGACCAGTACGTGATTGGTCAGGATGAAGCCAAAAAATTTCTTTCCGTTGCGGTGTATAACCATTACAAGAGGTTACTTCAGGCCGAGGGAGTTGATGAAGTTGAGATTGAAAAATCGAACATACTGCTGGTTGGTGAAACCGGAACAGGTAAAACACTGCTGGCTCGGACCATTGCACGTATGCTGCACGTTCCCTTCACAATTGTTGACGCAACGGTGCTTACCGAAGCAGGTTATGTTGGCGAAGATGTTGAAAGCATTCTGACCAGGCTTCTTCAGGTAGCCGACTACAACGTTGAAGCAGCTGAAAAAGGTATAGTTTTTATTGATGAAATCGATAAGATTGCCCGTAAAGGCGACAATCCTTCCATTACCCGCGACGTTTCGGGCGAGGGGGTGCAACAAGCCCTGCTAAAGCTCCTTGAGGGCTCAATTGTGAATGTTCCCCCACAAGGTGGCCGCAAACACCCGGAGCAGAAAATGATTGCCGTTGATACCAAAAACATCCTATTCATTTGCGGCGGGGCATTCGAAGGAATACAAAAGAAAATTGCCCAAAGGCTTAACACCACTGTAGTTGGTTATGGCGCCAGCAAAACCCGCGATGTTATCGACAAGAATAACCTTCTTCAGTACATTGCCCCGCAAGACTTAAGAGCATTTGGGTTAATCCCCGAAATAATAGGTCGTTTACCGGTTATTACCTACCTCAGCCCGCTCGAACGCAAAGCTTTACGCGATATTCTAACCGAACCCAAGAATGCCATTATCAAGCAGTATATCAAACTATTTGAATACGATGGTATTCACCTGAAGTTTGAAGATGATGTTCTGGACTATATTGTTGATAAGGCAATAGAATTCAAACTTGGTGCTCGTGGTTTACGGTCAATATGCGAAGCAATAATGATTGATGCCATGTTTGAACTTCCCACCGGAGATCAAAAGGAAATGGTTGTTACCCTTGAATACGCTCAAGCTAAGCTTGAAAAAGCGAATATCAAAAGGCTTAAGGCTGCTTAACCTCTTATCCTGATATATTCTTCAAAAGTATAATTCGGGCTAATAGTTGGGTTTCCCTTTTCGGAATAAACCAGCTGCCACTTTTTTGGGTCAATTTCAGGGAAATATGTATCACCCTTGTACTCAGCATGAACCCGGGTAATGTAAAGTTTCGATGCCATCGGTAAAGCCTGACGGTAAATTTCACCACCGCCAATAACGAATGCCTCGGCTTCATTTTTTGTCATTTCCAGGGCAGTCGCAAGCGAACTGGCTACCTCAACCCCTACGACGTAAAATTCAAGATTCCGGGTTACTACTATATTTCTGCGATTGGGAAGTGGTTTACCAATGCTTTCAAAAGTTTTACGACCCATAATCACGCTATGACCCGATGTAACTCTCTTAAACCGCTTCAGGTCATCGGGGATATGCCAGAGCAACTCATTCCCCCCACCTATAACGCCATTGTCGGCAATTGCAACAATAACAGAAAGTACCATGAACTAAACATATTAAATTTAGAAATCCTGACTTAATAGCAAAATAAAATGTCGCAA
>DFYV01000150.1:4832-29815 GCA_002383425.1 Bacteroidales bacterium UBA4073
AATATTGATTCTCAAGCATGGGTCATGAGTTCTAAAATTAAATGGCAATATCACCCTTTATATGCGGATGTGGATCGTATCCCTCTAACCTGAAATCGCTGTACTGAAAATCAAAAATCGATTTTACTTCACCATTTAAAACCATTCGGGGGAGCTTCCGGGGTTCACGGGTTAATTGAAGTTTCACCTGTTCAACATGGTTTAGGTAGATGTGGGTATCGCCAAGGGTATGAACAAATTCGCCCGGTTGGTACCCACACACCTGTGCCATCATCATGGTTAACATGGCGTAAGAGGCAATATTGAATGGAACTCCAAGGAATACATCGGCGCTACGCTGGTAAAGCTGGCACGACAATTTATCATTGGCCACGTAGAACTGGAACATAAGATGGCACGGCGGAAGTGCCATTTTCTCAATTTCACCCACATTCCATGCCGAAACAATATGACGTCGCGAGTTGGGATTACTTTTAAGCGATTCTACTACCCTGCTAATCTGATCGATATGACGTCCCTCGGCAGTTGGCCAGCTACGCCACTGGTATCCGTAAACAGGGCCTAACTCGCCATTGGCATTGGCCCACTCATCCCAAATGGTGACCCCGTTCTCATTCAAATACCTGATGTTGGTCTCCCCCTTTAGGAACCAAAGTAGCTCATGAATTATAGATTTTAGGTGAAGTTTTTTGGTGGTGAGCAGCGGGAACCCTTCCTGCAAATTGAACCGCATTTGGTAGCCGAAAACGCTAATTGTACCAGTTCCTGTACGATCGTCCTTGCGAACCCCATTCTTAAGTATATGGTCAAGTAGATTTAAGTATTGAATCATAACAAGTCGATTTTTATTCTCAAAAATAGAAAAGAAAAATCGAAGTAGATGGCAGCTGTTGATATCAATTGAAAACTTCGCCCCTGGTAGCGGTTAAATACCACCTACGAGCCCACACTGCAACCGCAGCAATAACCAGCCTGATGCCGAGCATCCAGGGAATAGATACTCCAATTGCAGCAAAAAGTAAGAGGTCTTCAAGATTTGAGTGCGAAATAGCTATATGGTAGTTTAGCAAATCGGCCTCCGATTTCTTGACCCTCCCCTGCTTCACCTCTTCGAGCATAACTGCCGATCCGTATGCAAGGCCTAAGGTATTAGCAACGATCCATAAAAATGATGTGGACTTTGGCAAACCCAATAACCTCAGGAAAGGCGAAACTGGGGCTGTCAGTATTTTAATTAGATTGAACTCTCGAAGAACTTCCTGCAGAACCATCAGCAGAAAAATGAGAATGAGTATCTTCAGAATCATCCTGAATGCTGAATATGCCCATCCCCTCAGATGGTTGGCTAAAGTAAGGGTTTGACTTTGAACTACATCGGAACCAAGCACCTGCTCTAACGAGGGTAGGCTGAGATTTAAGAGTAAAGCCGCTAAAAAAGCCATACCTATCCGTAAAGCCAACATGTGCCAGGCCTTTGAACCGGTATGGGATTGCACCGCAGTTTCAACAATCAGGTTATGGGCTATAAGACTCATCACGGCAATTATGGTAGTCTCCCTTAAAGTTAACGAAAGTTGCGAAAGAACAGCAATCACCGAGTATATATTTAGAAAAACTCCCGTAACGAATGCAATGGCAGCCTCACCACGCAATCCTATTAGTTTAAATGCAGGTGTAAAAAAATCGCTAACCATGCTCAGAGCCCCGTAAAAACCAAGTATGCTTACGATAAACGAAACGGGAATGGTAATCTTTAAAATCCACAATGAAGTTTTCAGAGCTTTCGGGGAAGCCAGTTTAAAGCAGTCTACAACCCTTTCGGTAAATGAACTAACTGATACTTTAATGCTTATGGCAATGGCCAAAAGTTTAACTATCATAACAAATGCTATAGCCCTTTTGATGATCCACCACGGAAATGGTTTAAAAAAATAAGCCCGAGATTACGGGCTTGGTGCGGATAGCGGGACTCGAACCCACACGCCTTTCGGCACTAGATCCTAAGTCTAGCGCGGCTACCAATTACGCCATATCCGCAAAATTTCAGGGCAAAATTATAAAGTATTTTTAATATATCAACAAGTTCGCCTAATTTTAGGTGAATTGTTTCCTAAGCTCAAAGTTCTGGCCAAGGTAAAGCTTACGCACCTGCTCATCATCGGCTAACTCTTTGGCAGTGCCAGCCTTGAGTATCTCGCCATCGTAAAGTAGGTATGCCCGGTCGGTTATGGAGAGGGTTTCATGGACGTTGTGATCGGTGATGAGAATTCCAATATTCCTATCCTTGAGGTGGGCAACAATATTCTGGATATCTTCCACTGCAATTGGATCAACCCCAGCAAAGGGCTCATCGAGCAAGATAAACTTAGGGTCAAGGGCCAAAGCCCGGGCAATTTCTGTTCTGCGACGTTCGCCCCCCGAAAGCTGAATTCCCAAACTTTTACGAATTCTCTGAAGGCCAAACTCAGTTAGTAACGACTCTACCTTCTCGTGCTGATACTCCTTGCTAAAGTCAGTCATTTCCAGAACAGCCCTTAAGTTATCCTCAACGCTTAGCTGCCGGAATACCGATGCTTCCTGTGAAAGATAGCCAATACCCCGTTGGGCACGCCTAAAAACAGGTTCACCGGTTATCTCTATATCATCAAGGAATATCCTCCCTGAATTAGGTTTTATGAGGCCTACTATCATGTAAAAGGTTGTTGTTTTACCAGCACCATTAGGGCCAAGTAAACCCACAATTTCGCCTTGACTAACCTCAACGCTTACGCTTTTTACGACAGTGCGTGTCTTATACCGCTTAACCAGGTTATCAGTGTAAAGTCGCATATTTTAACCAAACAATTTGAGTGTAAAAGTAACTAATTTATTTAAGCCTGCCACACTCTACCATTTTTTTGTTTAATTCATTTTTTGAGGTGATAAGAAAAAGTTAAAAGTTCGAGATTCTAAATTCAAAATTACGAATTACGAATTACGAATTAAAGATTTCTTTTTCCGAACAACGAACAGAAAAAGTTAAAAGTTAAAGGTTAAAAGTTATAAGACATCAATATCTTCAATCTAATCAATCTCTTCAATCGCATCAACCGTGAAACGTGAGACGTGAAACGTGAACCGTGAACATGGAACCCTGAACATGGAACCCTGAACCTTGAACCTTGAACCTTGAACCTTGAACCCTGAACCTTGAACCATCAACTATCAACCATCAACTTTTACTCCGAACAACGAACAACGAACAACGAACAACTGCAAGCCATCAACCTTGAACCTTGAACCCTGAACCATCAACCATCAACTATCAATGCTCTTAGTACCTCAAAAAAATTAACCGGAACATGGATGATTTACCTTGGCATAAAAATTGTTAAATTTGTGTTTAGAATTTTTAATGTATCTTTGTATAAGAAAAATTAAAAATGATTGCACCTCCAAAACATACACCTCGCTGGGTTGTTTTCTTGATAGATTTAACGATCTGCCTGTTTTCCATAATTTTTTCATTTTATGTACGCTTCGAGTTCTCGCTTTCCGAAGAATACAAAATTTTACTAAAATCGGTCATCCCATTAATTCTTTTTATAAGAGCAGTCCATTTTATTTCATTTAGAACCTATGCCGGACTCATTCGCTACACCAGTACCAAGGATGCCGAACGAATTTTTATTGTTACAAGCGTAAGCACTCTTGTCCTCTTTGCAATCAACTTCATCAATTACTTTAGCAACAACAAATTCATCATTCCAAATTCCATTCTACTTATCGATTACTTTTTAACCATTATACTAATGGTTGGCTCCCGACTTTTCTATAAAGCGGTTTACTACACCATTCGAAATACTGACCTAAACGGTGAAAAAATTTTGATAGTTGGGGTTGAACAATTTGCAGCAGCCGTTAAACGGGCAATTGACAGGGAAAGCCTTTCGGGCATTCAAATTGTAGGTTTTATTGACCCTTATAACCAGCAGGAAGGGAACAAAATAGAAAATATTGAGATCTATAACATAAACAGAATTGAATATCTTATTCAAAAATACGATGTTTCCAAGGTTATACTTGCCTCAAAAAACCTTGACCCAAACCGCAAAAACAGAATCATTGAAAAGTGTTTGAGCCTGAACGTAAACGTTCAAACCATCCCCGATGCAAATACATGGATTAATGGGGAGCTTAACGTAAAACAGATTAAAAACATCAAAATTGAAGATTTACTTGAAAGGCCTCCAATTGTCCTTGATAAAAAAAGAATTCAGGATTACATAAAAGGGAAGGTAGTTTTGGTTACCGGAGCAGCAGGCTCCATTGGCAGTGAGATGGTTAGGCAAATCACCAGGTTTCACCCCAAAAAGGTCATACTTTTTGATATAGCCGAGACCCCCCTTTACGATTTAGAGCTTGAACTCAAAGAATGCCTGCAATTTTTTGACTTTGAAACAGTTATAGGAAGTGTAACAAATGAGTACAGGGTAAACAAGCTATTTGAGGTTTTCCATCCACAGGTAGTATTCCATGCCGCAGCATACAAGCATGTCCCCATGATGGAGAATAACCCCACCGAAGCGGTGTTCAACAACGTTGCAGGGACTAAACTTGTTGCCGATATTTCAATAAAATTTAAGGTGGAAAAATTCGTAATGATTTCGACCGACAAGGCCGTAAATCCGACCAACATAATGGGGGCTAGCAAGCGAATTGCCGAGATATACACCCAAAGCTTAAATTATACCTCACGAACAAAATTTATTACAACCCGTTTTGGGAATGTCCTGGGCTCAAACGGCTCAGTAATTCCTCGCTTTAAAAAACAGATTGAAAACGGTGGCCCAATTACCATTACCCACCCCGACATTATCAGGTACTTCATGACTATACCCGAGGCCTGCCAGCTTGTCCTTGAGGCTGGAGCTATGGGACAAGGTGGCGAGATATTCATCTTTGATATGGGAAAACCTGTGAAAATATTAGACCTTGCAAAAAAGATGATAAAGCTCTCGGGGCTTACCTATGGCAAAGATATCCAAATCAATTTCACAGGACTTAGACCGGGCGAAAAGCTGTATGAGGAACTTCTCAATAATAAGGAGAATACCATTCCTACCTATCATCCCAAAATAATGATTGCCAAGGTTAACCAGTATAAACAGGAAGATGTTTTACCAAAGGTAATGGAGCTTATTAACTTGCTACCGGGTCACAATAACTTTACGATTGTGGGTGTAATGAAAGATATTGTACCTGAGTTCATTAGCCGAAACTCGGTTTACGAGGATATCGACAGGCAAAAAAAATACCTGAACAATGAGCAGCAATCCAAAACCGCATAGTTACTACCACCGCACACCCATTCAAATCAGGTTTAACGATATCGACCAGCTTTCACACGTTACCAATTCTGTTTACCAGCAGTATTTCGATTTAGGCAAGCTTAAATACTTTAACGAGGTGCTCCAGGAAAAAATGAACTGGGAAGTGGAAGGACTTGTGCTGGCAAGTATTACCATCGACTATCTCATTCCTATTCGGATGTGGGATAGCGTAGAGGTTCTATGTAAGGTGTACGAAATTGGTAATAAAAGCCTTAAAATGAGGCAAGAGATATACAACAACACTACAGGTGAAATAGACGCCGTTAGCAGAGCTGTGATGGTATGTTTCAGCAATGCTGCAGGTAAATCAATTCCCATACCGCCAAGATGGCGCGAGCTAATTCTTAGCTTTGAGAAGGATTTGCAGCTATAGGTCAAGGCCTAACAATCCTTCGGGAATTTCCATTTCTACGAGTTTACCCAGCGTATCAACCTCAACAATAAGCTCATCGGTTGCAGGAATCAGTATTTGTTTCCCTTCGGGTGTTGCCACCTCAAAAATGGCATTCATTGAATATTCAGTGTAATCCACAATTACACCAACTTCGCTTTTATCGGTACTAATAACCCGGTAACCAATTAAATCGTCGAGGTAAATTTCACCACTACTATGGGTGCTTTCGGATGGAATCAAAATAGTAGTACCTGAAAGTTCCTGCGCCTGCTCAATGGTATCGACATCATCGAACTTAACTATTGCTTTTTCGGGGTCTTGGTACTGGATTTGGGCTATAAAAAAAGGAACCGGTATCCCTTCAATATCCAGAAATACCGATTCCAATTTTTTGGGGTTGAACTCAACCGATGAGCTAAAGCTCACCATCAGTTCACCGTTAATGCCATGAGTTCTTTGGATATATCCAATCGGAGCGAAACCGGCATACCCCATGTAACTTTTGCCTTAAGCGGTTTCTGTTTCCTCTGGAGTAGCCTTTGCCTGAGCATCGGCCTCTTTGGCAGCCATTTCGGCTTGCTTTTTGGCAATTTTTTGAGCGCGTGCCTCACGGATTTTCGATTCCACCTCAATACGCTTCATTTGAGCATCGGATTCACCCTTAGCTAACGAATCGATCTTGGCTTTAATCTTAGCTTCCTTTTGGCTTACCCAGTCCTGAAATTTAGCCTCGGCTTGTTCAGGGGTAAGTGCACCCTTTTTAACACCTTCGAAGAGGTGCTTCTTTAACATAACACCTTTGTACGAAAGAATAGCCCTACAGGTGTCAGTAGGTTGAGCGCCTTTTTGCAGCCAGTCCAATGCCCTATCAAAATTTAATTCAATAGTAGCAGGATTTGTAAGGGGATTGTACGAGCCAATCCGATCAATGTATCTGCCATCTCGTGGCGCCCTGCTATCCGCCACCACAATGTGGTAGAAAGGCCTTTTCTTCCTTCCCTGGCGGCTTAGTCTGATTTTTACAGGCATACTTTACGCTTTTAGTTTAACCTACTATTTTTATTTAGCGTGCAAATATATACTTTTTTTATGATTTGACTCTCAGAAAATTACTTTATTCTCACCTTTCACCCTGAATAGTTTAACCCCGTAAAGTACTAACCAAGTAATCTCCAAACATTTCCATAGTTCTGCTGCTTCCTTTCCCCCATAGCAGCTGGTATTGGGCTGCGCAATTCAAGCACCGATATAATTATCAGCTAATCGATACCAACTTTAATCCCAAAGTTAAGCGCAATACAAAATGCAGGAGGAAGTTAGAAGAAGTTAGAGGAAGTTAGAGGAATGTTAGGCGCAATGGCTCAATACAAAATACAGAATGCAAACTAAAATTAGAAGGAAAAAGGTAGAAGGCAGAAGCTGGAAATTAGAAGGTAGAAATTAGAAGGCAAAAGGTAGATAGTCCCTCATTATCGGGTAATATAGCCCCAAAGAAAAATAACTTGAAGTTATATAAGAGTAAAAAATGGTTTTTAATTTTGAACCTGAAATCTGGAATCTCGAATCTCGAATCTTGAGTCACCTCCGAAAAGTCTCTTACATTGCATGCAAACCAAAAATACACACGATTGAAAGAAAGCACGATTGTACGAGATGTATAAAGATTTTCATAATTTCCATTGGTCTGGATTTGTGTACATAGTGATTAATAGCGATATGTATTCTTATTTCTCCCATTTCGTTCTGTCGTGCTGTCTTGCTTTCATTCTTTCGTGCTTTCGTGCTTATCGGAGCATACTCAATCTTAAATCTGGAATCTTGAATCTTGAATTTTGCCATGGAGCAAAGCGTCTATCCTGCCCTTCGGGAAATTCCAATACTTCGACCCTTCGATACACTCAGGACAAAGCTTCGCTCAGTACAAATCGGGACTTCGTGAATACAAGACGTTGCTATTCGAAAAAAAATGGTAACCTTTGCAGGGACTGGGTTCGTTAAAAAACATTAAACCTACGTGGCATGAAAAACATCCCCTACCACTCGTTTGGGCTGATAGTTGGTTTACTGGCTATGATGCAGATATCATCGGCGCATGCGCAAACAATTGCTAAAGAGATAAAAAACATTCCACCGGATAGCGATTCCGCGTACGTCATAAAAAAGCTCGGCAAGCCTTCCGAGCGATATGTAGTAAACAGGTACTACTACCAGGGTAATCAAGCTGTATTAATTGATAGCATCATACGGGACATCAGGCTTACCGAATCGCACAAAAAGATAGAAATTAAACTGAAGCGGCAGCTAAAAACTGAACAAAAAAAGGATAACCCCATCTCAAGTGTAAGAATTGGTATGAGTGTGGCCCAAGCCCTGGAGCGTGCCGGTGAACCCGATAGTATTGTTCCGGGCGAGGACTGGTACTACACCAAACGGCATCGAATTGAGTTTTCAAATGGAAAAGTTACCAAAAGCGAGGTGCATCTAAAAGCTACGCTCGAAACGCTCGATTGGATATGGCTTAATTTTTCAGAAAGAAGTTTGTTACTCATGAACATCACCCTCGCCCTGATCATGTTTGGCATTGCCATGCAGATTAAGCTGGAGCATTTCAAACTTCTGCTTGTTAACCCCAAACCTGTAATTATTGGATTTTTTTCACAATTCCTGGCGTTGCCACTGGTCACATTCCTTTTGGTATTGGTCATTCAGCCAACACCAAGTGTGGCTATGGGGATGATATTAGTTGCAGCCTGCCCTGGTGGTAACATATCGAACTTCATCTCGTCGCTGGCAAAAGGGAATGTGGCACTTTCAATTACTTTAACGGCCATTGCAACCATAGTGGCAATATTTATAACCCCTTTTAACTTTTCTTTTTGGGGCAAACTATACTCCGCCGCATCAAACCTGGTTATACCCATTGAGATTGATGCATGGGAAATGATTAAAACTGTGCTTATTCTGCTTGGTATCCCAGTGGTTCTTGGCATAACCTTTTCAAGCTTTTTCCCAAACATCGCCAACCGCATTTCAAAACCCTTTAAAGTTTTCTCCATTGTGGCATTTTTGGGTTTTGTTGTGGCAGCACTGGCTGCTAACTTTGGGTATTTCCTTAAATACATACACCTTATTGCGTTAATTGTAATTGTTCATAACGGTTTAGGGTTACTTGTTGGATATATCTTACCAGGCATTTTTAAACTTAGCAAACAGGACCGGAGAACTATATCCATCGAAACCGGTATTCAGAACTCAGGGTTAGGGCTTGTGCTTATCTTCAACCCCAACCTGTTTGACGGACTGGGAGGAATGGCTTTTGTTGCTGCTTTTTGGGGAATATGGCACATCGTTTCTGGGCTTGGCATTGCATACCTATGGTCAAGAAAACCCCTTTAAATGTTTCATTTTATAAATTGCTCTCGTTATGCCCATCAATCGTGAACGAATAGAGGAATGGTCGAATGGATACTGGCTTTTACGGTTTTACCAGGACTTTATGTTTAAGCTTTACTTTAAAACCGAAATTGTTGGCATGGAAAAACTCCCGCCAGGTGCCGCGTTTATTTTTGCCCCCAACCATCAAAACACATTAATTGATGCCCTTGCCATGCTTACGTTAAAACATGGCTGGCAGCCAGTTTTCCTTGCCCGTGCCGATATCTTTAAAAAATCAGCAATTTCAAAAATACTTACATTCCTCAAAATCTTGCCTGTTTACCGCATTCGCGATGGCTACGAGAACCTATCGTTAAACGACAGGATATTTCAAAAAACCATGGATGTAATTCGACACGGCAACGGGCTTGTAATCCTTCCCGAAGGCAGCCATGTTGGGTTTAAGCGATTGCGCCCCCTGAAAAAGGGTATTGCACGCATCGTCCTTCAGACCGAAAATGCAGCTGACGGCTCGCTTAACATTCATATTGTTCCGGTGGGCCTCGACTACTCTAATTACGTTAAGTACAGAAGTAAACTTCTTATCAGAATAGGTGAACCTTTCCCTGTAAAGAAGTATCTCGACCTTTACCGACAAAATAAGGCACTTGCCTACAACGCCCTAACCGAGGAATTGGCTGAACGTTTAAAAAACGAAATGATTCATATTGAGGATAAAGCAAATTACGACGATTACCTCTTCCTTACCCACATTTTCCCAATGTTTTACATCAAAAAAAACAATTTGTCCCCAACGCAAAACCAGGCTTTTGAGATTAGTAAAAGGTTGATATCAAAACTTGATGGGCTAAAAGATTTTAAAAGCAGTACTTTTAACGCTATAGTACAGCTTACAAAAGATCTACGAAACCTCATTTTAAAATACCGAATAACGTCCGAATCGTTACCAGCCAATGCTGGCATTGCAGTAAACCTGTTCTGGATGATCCCCCTTTTTATCATTCTAACGCCATTCGCAATTTTTGGTTTTATCAACCATTTTGTGCCCATCATGTTTCCATACTGGCTAAGCAAAAGATTCAAAGATGTTCAATTCCATAGTTCAATTCGCCACACAGTAAGCCTACTACTACTGCCAATTGCATATACCATTCAGCCTGTTATAGTAGGATTGATTTTTAACAGCCTTAGAATTGCCTTACTTTACCTTTTTGCTATGCCAGTTACAGCAATTATGCTTTACCACTGGCGCAAGCTATACTACAAGATTATAGCGGTTACAAGGATAGCTGTTCTAGCGCAACAACATCCTTCCGAACTTAAAAGAATCAATAACCTATACTACATGCTAATAGATGAAATTAAATCGATATACCAGGATGGGTAGCAGGTGGTGAAGGCTACGGAAGGGAGCAACTGTAACAAAATGTATCGTAATTTGAATATTACGTATTGATTTTTAGATTGTTACATAATTTTACGGTTAAAAAGGCGGAGGCAGAGGCGGAGGCGGAGGCAAAGAAAGGATAAAGGTTAAAGTTCGAGGTTCAAAGTTCAAGGTTCAAGATTTAAGATTCAAGATTCCAAATTCCAAATTCCAAATTCCAAATTCCAAATTACGAATTAATGATTCCTTTTTCCGAACAACGAACAACGAACATCTTTCAACCATCAACCATCAACCGTCAACTATTTTTCCGAACAACGAACAACCCTTAACCCCTAATGCCCAACACCTAAGATACTGGCTTGCAGCAGGCCGTGATTGTCCCACGCCAGTATTTAACATTTTAGAACTTTCATCGTATAATTGCTTTTGAAACCAAGTATTGGTATTTTTGCATGGATAAATTCAAAGCAAATGCTTAAAGCTCTAATTATTGACGATGAAATTGCCTCGCTTCGCACCCTTGAGCTTCTTTTAGGACGGTTTGAACAGCATGTTGAGATTATTGGTGTAGCCCATTCAGCCCATGAAGGTATTGAAAAGGTTACCATGTACGACCCCGATATCGTTTTCCTTGACATTGAGATGCCCGGCGGTAATGGCTTCGATTTCCTTGAAGGGTGTCCGCATCGCAACTTCGATGTAATCTTCATCACCGCATACAACAACTACGCCATTAAGGCTTTTAAGTATAGCGCTATCGATTACCTCCTTAAACCAATCGAGGTTGATGAGCTCCATAGCGCCCTGGAAAAGGTTATTCGCCGCCGATACTCAAACTTCGATGGACGCAATAAGTATTACGCTCTCTTCGAGAATATTAAAGAAATTATTCCTAAGAAATTGGTAGTAACAGCTAACGATAAATACGAATGCCTCGACATTGGCAATATCGTTTTTGTTGAGAATCTACCTAACGGAACGCTGATAAAACTTGCTGATGGCTCTCAGATTGAAGCCAGTAACCCGTTTCCCTGCCTTTGCCCATTACTTGAAGAACGTAACTTTGGATTGATTAACCCGAATTGCCTCATAAATCTTAGCATGATCCGAAAAATTTCGAATAAACCCACCAACAATATTGAACTTAAAAACCATCGGATTATAACGGTTGACAACGAGTACCTTGAAAAGTTAAACGGCCAGCTTAAGAACATTTCAATATAAATCGCATTGGGCAGATTTCTTGCACTCGATATTGGACGGAAGCGAACAGGTGTAGCCATTACCGATCCGCTCCGCATAATTGCATCGCCTCTCGAAACCATTCCTACCCACAAGTTGCTTGATTACCTGAGCGAACTCTTTCAAAAGGAAAATATCGACATGCTGATTGTTGGTTACCCACGCCAGATGAACAATACCCCATCGGAAGCTGTTACCTATATCAACCCCTTAATAAAATCAATAAAGAAAAAGTTTCCTACACTACCCGTTGAGCTTGTGGACGAAAGGTTCACCTCGAAGATGGCAATGCAGGCAATGATTGATGGTGGCATGAAAAAAAAGGACAGACAGGATAAAAGCAATGTAGATAAAATCAGCGCTGCTCTAATTCTTCAAAACTACATGGAGGGTTTAAAATATAAGTAGTAATTTTGCGCAAAATTTTGATTAGATGATACGAACGGTTTACATTTACGGATCGCCGGTGTTACGCAAGGTAGCCCAGAATATTAACCCCGATTATCCCGAACTGGAAGCCCTTATTCCTGACATGTTTGAAACCATGAAGCAGTCGGATGGAATTGGTTTGGCCGCTCCTCAAATTGGCCTTTCCATCAGGCTATTTGTTATTGATGGCACACCGCTTGCCGACGATGACCCCTCACTCAAAAACTTTCGCAAAGTTTTCATTAATGCCCAAATGGTTGAACGCTTTGGCGAAAAGGTGATTTACAACGAAGGATGCCTGAGTATTCCAGGCATACACGAGGATGTTGAGCGTGAATCGAAGGTTAGGATTCGCTACTACGACGAAAATTTTGTGGAACACGAAGAGGTTTACGACGGTATGGCCGCCCGCATCATTCTACATGAATACGACCATACCGAGGGTATTCTCTTCACCGATCGTGTATCGCCAATACAGAAACAGCTGCTACGGTCAAAGCTCAATGCCATGGCCAAAGGGAAATACAGTACAAGTTATAAGAGCCGAATTGGATAGAGAAATTGATGGTTCATGTATTTACGAAGACATGGGATAAAGGATAAAGTTCAAGGCTTGCCCTGAGTGAAATCGAAGGGTTCGAGGTTCGATATCCAAAATTACGAATTACGAATTACGAATTACGAATTACGAATTAAATATCCCTTTTTCCGAACAACAAACAACGAACAAAACGAGTTAAAAGTTAAAAGTTAAAGGATAAAGTTTAAAGTTCTAAGTTCAAGGTTCAAGGTTCGAGATCCAAAATTACGAATTACGAATTACGAATTACGAATTACGAATTACGAATTAAATATCCCTTTTTCCGAACAACGAACAACGAACAACGAACAAAACGAGTTAANNGTAATTCGTAATTTGAAATTCAAAAGAAATCAACCATCAACCATCAACTATTTTTCCGAACAACGAACAACGAACAACTGCCATCTATCAACCATCAACGCTCTTAGCGCATCAAAAAAAAATAACCAATTTTACAAGCTAACCCTTGTTAATTAAATAATTAGTTGTACTTTTGCATCCCGCTTATTATCAAATTAAAGGGTCACAAAAAAGTTGGTATTAACCTATAAATTTGGAAATTGCAGTGAATACGCTAAGTTACAGAACGGTAATGGCAAACGATGCCACCGTAAAAAAGGAGTGGGTTGTGATTGATGCTACTAACCTAATTTTGGGTCGTTTATCGAGTCAGGTGGCAAAAATCCTGAGAGGCAAGAACAAGCCCAGCTACACCCCACATGTTGATTGTGGTGATAACGTGATTATCATCAATGCCGATAAGGTACGTTTAACCGGTCGTAAGTTAACCGATAAGCAGTATGTTCGCCACACCGGATACCCTGGTGGTCAGCGTTTTTCTACACCAAAAGAGATGCTGCAACGCAAGCCTATCTGGGTAATTGAACATGCCGTGAAGGGTATGCTCCCCAAGAATAGGCTTGGTGCCGAGATGTTCCGCAACCTACACGTTTATTCCGGCCCGGAACACCCCCATGAGGCACAGCAACCCAAAAAAATTGAATTAAGCAACATTAAATAAGTCAACTTATGCAGGTTTACAACGGATTAGGTAGAAGAAAATCGGCAGTTGCCCGTGTTTACCTCCGCGAAGGTAAAGGCAACATCACCATAAATGGTCGTGATCTGAAGGATTACTTCAGCTCTGAGCTGCTCCACTACGTGGTTAAGCAGCCCCTAATGGTGCTAAATATCACCGAAAGTTTCGACATCAAGGCAAACCTCGATGGTGGTGGTATCACCGGACAAGCCGAAGCGCTTAGGCTTGGCATTGCCCGTGCATTAGTTGAATACAACGAGGCCAACAGGGCTGTTATGCGCTCTAATGGTTTCTTAACCCGCGACCCCCGCGAAGTTGAACGTAAGAAACCCGGAAGGCCAAAAGCCCGAAAGAGATTCCAGTTCAGCAAACGTTAATGCTATCAAGCTGAGTAACAAATTATTTATTAACCATTTGGCAGGCAGTTTAGGAATAAATTGCCCAGACTCCCGCAAGGGACTACTGAGCGATTGCCAAAAAATCTAAACAAGTAAAAAATGTCAAGAACAAATTTTCAGGAACTGCTCGAAGCAGGTGTGCACTTTGGGCACCTAAAGCGTAAGTGGAACCCCAAGATGGCTCCTTACATATTCATGGAGAAAAACGGTATCCACATTATCGACCTGCACAAAACCGTAGCAAAAATCGATGAAGCTGCCTCTGCAGTTAAGCAAATTGCCAAATCGGGTCGTAAGATCCTTTTTGTTGCCACCAAAAAACAGGCCAAAGATATTGTTGCCGAGCGCATTAAGGCCGTAAACATGCCATACGTTACCGAACGATGGCCCGGTGGTATGCTAACCAACTTCCCCACCATTCGTAAGGCCGTTAAAAAGATGAACAACATCGATAAGATGATGACCGACGGCACCTTCGACACCCTCTCGAAGCGCGAAAAACTTCAGGTTCAGCGCCAACGAGCCAAGCTGGAGAAGAATCTTGGCTCCATTGCCAACCTTAACCGTTTACCCACTGCCCTTTTTGTGGTTGACGTTCAAAAGGAATACATCGCTGTTCGGGAAGCCAACAGGCTTAACATTCCTGTTATCGCAATGGTTGACACCTGCTGTGATCCCACTCCAATCGATTTTGTGATCCCGGCCAATGACGATGCATCCAAGTCAATTGCCCTGATTATTGACATTATGGCTAAGGCCATTCAGGAAGGGTTAGAAGAACGCAAGGCCGAAAAAGACAAGGAGCCTGCAGCTGCCGAAAAAGAGGAAGTAGTTAAAACCCGTGCCCGCAAGGTTAAAAAGGTTGCCGAGGTAGCTGAAGAACCCGACAATAAAGAGGCTGATGATGTGGAAGAAAAAGAAAAAGACCCCGCAACCGTCATCAACAATGAGATTGATGAAGAATAACAAATACTTTGATCCTAAATCATAATATACCATGGCTGAAATTACAGCTGCTGATGTAGCAAAGCTACGCAAACTTACCGGAGCAGGGATGATGGACTGCAAGAATGCTCTGGTTGAAGCAAACGGCGATATCGACCGTGCCATTGAGCTGATCCGCGAACGGGGTAAGGCTATCGCCAATAAGCGCGCCGATCGCCAAGCCGGTGAGGGTGCTGCCCTTGCCAAGGTTAACGAACCCGGAAACCGTGGCGCCATGATTATACTCAACTGCGAAACCGACTTTGTGGCTAAAAACGCCGATTTCCTTGGTGTGGCCACCAAGATACTCGACCACGCCCTTGCAACTGCTCCTGCCAACCTCGATGCACTCAAAGAATCAACCATCGATGGCCGTAAGGTTGCCGATTACGTTGCCGAGTTCTCCGGTATAACTGGTGAAAAACTGGAGCTTTCATACTACGAACAGGTTGAAGCCCCCATGGTTGTATCGTACATCCACCCGGGCAACAAGCTTGCCACCATTGTTGGATTTAGCAAAACCATTCAGGCTCAAGCCGCCAAGGATATTGCCATGCAAATTGCTGCCATGAACCCCGTGGCTATCGATAAGGACGATGTTCCCGAAGATATCCGCAAAAAAGAATTTGAAATTGGCCGCGAGCAGGCACGCCTGGAAGGTAAACCCGACAATATGCTCGACAAGATTGCCGAGGGTAAGTTGCAAAAATTCTACAAGGAAAGCACCCTGCTCAACCAGGAATTCGTAAAGGACAACAAGTTAACCATACGCCAGTACCTGCAAGGCGTCGATAAAGATGTCAAGGTTACCGCCTTCAGACGTGTATCGTTGAACATCTAACTTTGCATATACCCTATTAAGTAAGGAGAGCACGGTTTGCTCTCCTTTTTTTATACCCTAAAAACAACCTTACATAATCTCAAATAATTTTGTAAACTGGCTTTGAACGGGGCATTGACATTTGCGATATTCAAGAATTACTTGAACACAAAAGTTCAAAAACAACAGAAATCTATACCCATGTTTCGCAAGATAGCTTGCAAAAAATTAAATCGCCTTTTGATGATTAGTGAAAATATTTTTAAATTTGAAAGGGATAGCTGTTATAACAGTTACATAAATACATCCAAAATGGATTATACTATGTAGTTTTATCACATATATAGACGAGTTGGCGGTAATATTATGACAGACAACAATGCTTGACAAACAAGAAGACTTAAGAGCAATAGTTTACACAGTAACAGAACTACTCAAAGCAGACAGACTTGATGAGTTGACTGAACTATTGAGTAACTCACAAGTTACAATCGAGCAGACAGGTTATGACAATTGGAATGGTGGAACATATTTCTATACCCTTTACTTGACAGTTGACATCGGGACTTTTGTAAAAATCAGAGATAAGATTCAGAGCATAGAATCGGAACTACTTGAAAAATTCGGAATAGCAACCAGACACCTTGAAAATGAAGGAATATCTAATATCACAATTGTTCCAAAAGCCAAACCTAAAATTGATTGGTCAAGACTTAGTGGAGTATATTCTAAAGAACAATTAATTCAAGACGTTAATTTCTTGAAAAACACAATGATTTCCGTTTCGACAGGCGGACAACGTATTCAAGACATTAACGACCAATACAAACACAAATTCATTCAGACAGATAAAGCATTACAAAAGCTGAATTTCAACAATCCTAACCCATTTAAAGACTTATGGGAATGGCATGGAAAGTGGAGTTCGACATTTTCAAAATACAGTGAGAGAAGGACATTCATTAACGAAATGTATAACTCACTTATTCAAATGCTCGAAGAGACGGAAGAGCCTGATTTGATTAGCGTTACAGTTGACTTGACAGACTGGGAAAGAATTGAACGCTCAATTAATGAAATTCGACTAAGGCTAAATGAAGCAAAGACGGAAGAACAATTTCAAGTTGTTGGACTATTAAGTAGGGAAACAGTTATCACACTGGCACAAGCGGTTTACATTAAGGAAAAACACCCTATTCTTGACGGCAAAGAAATTAGCAAAACAGATGCAAAAAGAATGTTAGAAGCATATATTGCAGTAGAGTTAGCAGGTTCTTCAAATGAAACATTAAGAAGATATGCAAAAGCTACTTTGGACTTAGCGAATGAACTTACACATAAAAGAACTGCAACAAAAAAAGACGCTTCTCTATGTGCGACAGCGACAATTTCAATTATAAATTTAATCGGAACAATTGAAGGACGAATATAGAAATACTACCGCCAACACGGGTTTTGCGTCTGGCGGGGTGACGTGCAAATTTGGAGCTTTACGCTTCTATTCAAGTTCAGTGCTGGTTGACAGTTTTGTGCTCCGAAACCCGCCCGAACGCAAAGCCCGAAACCGTTAGTGGCAAGCATAAATCGACACCCTGCATAAATTGAACAATGGCAACAGTAATAGATAACATAACATTAGACGAAACAAACGTAGAGTTCAACTATGCGTCAGACTTTGTTAAGCATACGGACAGACTTGTTTATCTGACAGGAAAAGCAGGAACGGGTAAGGCAACTTTTCTAAAATATCTTCGAGAAACCACAACAAAGAATACAGTAATTCTTGCACCGACTGGTGTAGCCGCAATTAACGCAGGCGGACAAACAATTCATTCTTTTTTTCTTATAAAACCAAGCGTCTATGTTCCCAATGACAAACGTTTAAGGACAAGGGCAGAATTTGACGATGCAGACAAAAGCACCATATACGACCATTTCAAGTATAATACAGAAAAAAGAAAGATACTTGACGAATTAGAACTTCTCGTTATTGACGAAATTTCAATGGTACGTTGTGACTTGCTTGACGTAGTTGACAGATTACTAAGAGTATTCAGGCGTAGGGAACGTGAACCTTTTGGCGGAGTGCAAGTAATTTTAATTGGCGACACATTTCAGTTACCACCAATTGCGGACTTTGAGCAATGGAATTTATTACAACCTTACTATAAAAGCCCATTCTTTTTTAATTCAAAGGTGATTGAGCAAAACAAACCTGTTTACATTGAATTGAAAAAGATTTATAGGCAAAATGAACAAGAATTTATTGACCTACTAAACCGAATTCGTGTAAACCAAGTTTCTGCAAACGAACTGAATTTACTCAACTCAAAATATAATCCGACTTTTTCGCCAAACCGACACGAAAATTACATTACACTTGCAACACACAACAAGTTAGTTGATAGCATAAATCTCACAAAACTTGCCGAACTACCAACAGAGCTAAAACTTTTTGAAGCAACTATTAGCGGAGTTTTTCCAGAAAATATTATGCCTACCGATAATGTTTTGCAGTTAAAGGAAGGTGCTCAAATTATGTTTATCAAAAATGACAAGGCAAAAAGATACTACAACGGAAAGATTGCCAAAATCAGCAAAATAGAACAAAACCAAATAACCGCAGAGATTTCAGAAGACAATGAAATAATAGTTGAGAAGCAAGTTTGGAACAACATAAAATACACTTGGAACGAGAAAGAGAATAAAATAGAAGAAGAGATAATTGGAACTTTTACACAATTCCCAATAAAACTTGCTTGGGTAATTACGGTTCACAAAAGTCAAGGGTTGACATTTGAAAAAGTAATTGCGGACTTGGGAGCAGCATTTACTTCGGGACAGGTATACGTAGCATTAAGTAGATGCACTTCTTTTAATGGGTTAGTTCTCAAAACAAAAATTGAGAGAAGAGCAATTAAAACCGACCCACAAGTTTTGCAATTTGCACAAAATGAAACGCCAAGCACTTTAATTGTTCAAGAGTTAAATTCAGGCAAAGCAGATTTCTATTATAAAAAAGTTCGTGAAGAAATTAAATCACTAAACTTCACAGAGGCATACGAAAATTTTGTAAAAGCAATCAAATTTAGAAACGATATTGAAACCGACTTGTTCAGAAAATACTTTATCGTAACAGCCAATAAAATTGCTTCGTTCAGACAAAAGCATACTAACGCACTAAACGAACTTGTAACAAAAACCCAAGAAAATGAAGAATTACAAGCTTGGATTTCAGAATTAAAAAGTGAAAAATTAAGTCAAAAGACAAAAATTAACGACCAAAACGAGGCAATTAAACTCTTGCTTGAAAAAATTAGAGACCTTGAAAAACAAAGTGAAAAACTAAAATCTGATATTTCAACCTTGACAACTGAAAAAGCATACGCAGAAAAGATAATACAGCAAAATCAAAAAACAATTCAAGGAAATAAGGCAACAATTTCAAAATTGGAAACAATAATAAAAAACAACGAACGAGAAATTGAACGACTAAGAAATTTAAAATGGTATCAAAAACTATTCGGACAGAAGTAATACCAGCCACTAACACGGGTTTTGCGTCAGGCGGGGTGATGTGCAAACTTGGAGCTTTATGCTTCTATTCAAGTTCAGTGCTGATTGTCAGTTTTGTGCTCCGAAACCCGCCCGAACGCAAAGCCCGAAAATGTTAGCAACACGGCGAAGAAAAAAACCGACACCGAGACAATGACGACAGAAATGAAATGGTTTGAGAATGAAAAAGACAAAAGATTTAGTTTTTTGCCGCCCCGCATAAATGAAAAGCGGAAAGCCGACACACATTTGGCACATTGCCTTTTGCCCAACACACGAGCCAACGCTTCGCAAAGCCAAAAAAGCAGTTTCCTTGCCAACGCACCGAAAGAAAAAATTAACTTTGGACAGAAAATTTGAGAATAGAATAAATGACAATAGAACAATACATAGACAACATAAACAAACGCTACAAACTTGGTAATGCGACCGAGCATACTTTTCGTGGCGACCTGCAACAACTTTTAGAAAGTTTAGTGCCTGACATCAGGGCTACCAATGAACCAAAAAGACAGAGTTGTGGAGCGCCTGACTACATCTTGACAAAAAAGGATATTCCAGTTGGATTTATCGAAGCAAAAGACATTGGCGACAAAGACCTTGAAGGAGCAAAGAAAACTGGAAATAAAGAACAATTCGACCGATATAAAGCATCGTTAAATAATTTGATATTTACCGACTATCTCGATTTTCATTTATATCGTGAGGGTCAATTTGTAACCAAAATCGCAATTGCCGAACTCCGTACGGACAGGTCGCGACCTGTCCTAACAGAGCAATCTATCTATGTAAATGATATTATTCCTTTACCTGAGAATTTCGAGCGATTTGAAAACCTGATTAAAGATTTTTGTACCCATATTGGGCAAACCATAAAAAGCAGTAAAAAACTCGCAGAAATGATGGCGGGCAAAGCTCGCCTTCTTTCTGAGGTTATTGAGAAAGCATTAACAAGCGATGAAAATAACAGCGAAGACAGTACGCTGAAAGACCAAATGCACGCTTTCAAGCAAATTCTGATACACGATATTACACCCAAAGGATTTGCTGATGTCTATGCTCAAACCATCGCTTACGGAATGTTTGCAGCTCGTTCGCACGACCCTACTTTGCCAACATTTAGCAGACAAGAAGCCTACGAACTCATTCCAAAATCAAATCCATTTCTTAAAAAACTATTTGGATATATTGCAGGTTTGGACGTTGACGACCGTATAAAATGGATTGTTGATGATTTGGTAAATATATTTTTGGCTTGCAACGTAGAAGAAATGCTTAAAAACTATGGCAAAGCCACGAAAATGGAAGACCCGATTATCCATTTTTATGAAGACTTTTTGAGCGAGTACGACCCTAAATTACGTAAAGCTCGTGGCGTTTGGTACACACCTGCACCAGTTGTAAATTTCATTGTTAGTGCTGTTGACGATATTTTAAAAACAGAATTTGATTTACCGCAAGGACTCGCCGACACCAGTAAAACCACCATAAAAGTGCCAAATCAAGGCAAAGTAGAGACAACTCACGAGTTGTCCGTTCACAAAGTGCAAATCCTCGACCCAGCCACAGGAACAGGCACATTTTTAGCCGAAGTAATCAAACACGTTCACAAAAAATTTGAAGGACAGCAGGGTATTTGGAGCAATTATGTAGAAACTCATCTTTTACCACGCCTGAATGGTTTTGAATTGTTAATGGCAAGTTACGCAATGGCACATTTGAAACTTGATTTGCTTTTAAAAGAAACAGGCTACAAACCTACCAAAGACCAACGTTTTAGAGTTTACCTTACTAACAGTTTAGAAGAATACCACCAAGATACAGGAACGTTATTTGCCAACTGGTTAAGCACCGAAGCCAACGAAGCAAACCACATTAAACGTGATACGCCTATGATGGTTGTTATTGGTAATCCGCCTTATAGCGGAGAAAGTGCCAACAAAAGTGAATGGATTATGAAATTGATGGAAGATTACAAAAAAGAACCGGGCGGAAATATTAAATTGAATGAAAGAAATCCAAAGTGGATAAATGACGACTATGTAAAATTTATCCGATTTGGCTCGCATTTGATTGAAAAAAACGGAAGCGGTATTTTAGCATTTATTAATCCTCACGGTTATTTGGATAATCCTACTTTTCGTGGAATGCGTTGGCATTTGTTAAAAACTTTTGATAAAATTTACACCATAGATTTACACGGCAATAGCAAGAAAAAAGAAGTTTGCCCCGATGGAAGCCCCGACCAAAATGTATTTGATATTATGCAAGGTGTAAGCATCAACATTTTTATTAAAAAAGAAAAATGAAAGAACGAAAACGAAATAGGAAATTAGGATTTGATTATACCAGCGAAGCAATATATTTTCTTACAATATGCACGCATAATCGTATTTGTTATTTTGGTAATATAAAAAACGCAAAAATGATATTAAACGGAAATGGTAAAATTGTTGAAAATCAAATTTTATGGTTAGAACAACAATATCCGTGTTTTCATATACACAATCATATTGTAATGCCAAATCATATTCACATTTTAGGCGATATTTCAATACCCGTAGGGACAGGTCGCGACCTGTCCCTACAAAAAATAAAATCCATTTCCGAATTAATGGGTGCATTAAAAACCACAACATCAAAACAAATTCATTTGGACGGAAATACCGAATTTCGTTGGCAGCGTTCGTTTTACGACCACATTGTGCGGAACAATCAATCGTACAATAGAATATTCAATTATATTTCCGAAAACCCTGTAAAATGGAACAACGATCTTTTCAACAATGACAAAACAGAATAAAAACATGGCTAAACAAAATACAAAACTGGCTGAGGTTTACCATTTCGACCTTTACGGAAAACGTGAAGAAAAATACGATTTCCTTCTGAATAATTCAATTGATTCAATTAATTGGAATAAATTAAATCCCGAAGAACCCATGTTTTTCTTTACAAATAAAGATTTTGACCTAAAAAAAGAATATGACAAAGGTTTTTCGGTCAATGAATTGTTTATGGTGAATAATGTGGGTATTGTAACTGCAAGAGATGGATTCACAATTCATAATTCTAAACAAGAAGTTGAGAATACTATTGTAGAGTTTTTGAAATTAGATGATGAAGAAGCAAGAATAAAATTCAATTTAGGAAAAGATGTAAGAGATTGGCAAGTAAATTTTGCAAAAAAAGATTTACAAAAACATTTTCCCAATGAAGGTGTATTTACAAAAATTTCTTACAGACCATTTGATAACAAATGGACATTTTATACAGGAAAATCAAAAGGGTTTCATTGTTATCCAAGAGCCGATGTTATGCAACACTTCCTTAAAGGCGAAAATGTGGGGCTAACTCTTTGCAAACAATTTAAAACAGGTGAAAACTATGTTCATGCTTTTATAACCAATAAAATAATTGAGAGTTCTTATGTATCAAATAGAACAAGTGAAATAACATCTACTTTTCCCCTTTATCTCTACCCCGAAACCACCCCCCAACAAACCATCGGCCAAACAATAGAAAGAACGCCAAACCTAAACACAGAAATTACATTGAAAATTGCGAGAAGTATTCGTTATATGTACGATGCCAAAGTTAGCTCTGTATATTTTAGTTACAGAGATACTGGCGTAACTTTAATTGCCCCGATTGATATTTTAGATTACATCTATGCCGTTTTACATTCGCCAACATACAGAGAAAAATACAAGGAATTTTTGAAAATTGATTTTCCGATAATACCCTACCCAAAAAACAAAGCCACGTTTTGGCAATTGGTAAAATTAGGCGGAGAACTGCGGCAAATACATTTATTGGAAAGCCCAACAGTAGAAAAATATATCACACAATACCCGATTGATGGCGATAATGTGATAATCAAACCAAATTATCAAAACAGCAAAGTTTACATCAACGACACGCAGTATTTTGATAATGTTCCCGAAATCGCTTGGAATTTCTACATTGGTGGTTATCAACCCGCCCAAAAATGGCTCAAAGACCGTAAAGACCGCAAACTCGAATTTGATGATATTTTGCATTATCAGAAAATAATTGTTGCCCTTTCAGAAACGGATAGACTGATGAAAGAAATTGATAACATTGAGATTGAATAACTATTCAAGTGATTAGTTAAAAAATGAAAGATAATCAAATAAAATATGAGGAAAGACTTGTTGCTTTTATTGATATACTTGGATTTAAAGAAATTGTTAAGCAATCTGAAAAAGACTCTCGCTAGGCGAAGTCTGCGACTTCGTCCATATATAAATAGCATTCCCCTGACCGCACAAAACTCAACTTTTCATCCGTTACTATTTTAGCAAAATTTATTAACCTACCACCATGTCAACAGGTAACCCAATAGCAGATCAAACGGTACTATAATACCTAATCCATCAGGTGGTGGATTGGATAAACGTTTTTATGAGGCCAATCTACCTGGATATTGTAATCGATAGCTTAAGGTACTGCCATAAGCATAAAGGGTTGCAGGTACTCGGATACGTAATTATGTAGTACCACATCCATATAATTGACAACAGCCATAAATACGACGAAGTCGCAGACTTAGCCGAGAAAGAGATATTTACACCCATGTATCAGGAAAAATTTTACAAAAAATCATATCGTTTTTTGATGATCTATAAAAAATAAGTATATATTTGCATAAATATTATGCACCTCGATAATGAGAAAATTAATACAATAATTCCACTTTGGATATATTTGTACACCTTAAGTGGGTTTGCGGTGCATATATAAACGAGTTAGTGACAAACATAACGCTAAAGACATTATGAAAACTAAAATGATACCAAAAGAAATTAAAGAAGAAGTTTTAAAAATCATAGATGAATTTAATAATGAAGAATTAGATTTAATTAATGATTTTTACAGATACATTGCAGTTTTTAAAGGCAAATACGTTTTCCTGAAGACTAAGAAATATGAATTAGTTTATCCGATAGCCAGATTAACATATACAGGAGATATGAATAAATGGGAGTTTGCAATTTACAAATATAGTTCTGAAAAATATGACAAAGATGAATTCTTTTTCCCTGGAGTTGAATATCTTGACGGAACAATAAAAGGAGCATTATATGCTTGCAATACAGCATATCCTCCAATGTAAATAAAAAAATGGATATTACTACTGAACAACTTGAAATAGATGGTTTAGTTATTTCTGAAAATTATTAGAATGAAAATTTGAAATTATATCTAATATTACTTTGACAGCACCAAATTCAATGACTATTTTCATCTATTTAAATTTATACAAGTTATTAATTTTCATATTTTATTTTTTTAACCGCAAAGGTCGCAAAGGGGTCGCAAAGGTCGCAGAGTCTTTTCTTTGCGGTCTTTGCGTA
>DFYV01000105.1 GCA_002383425.1 Bacteroidales bacterium UBA4073
AACATTCAGGATCCTGCGTTGGAAAAAATCCAACTAATTGTCCGAGAAGCAGATACACATACCGAAAATCCTTCACCACTTGCTGTTGCACTTGATGTACTTGGTAGGGGCTATACGTTGTTGTGCAAAGATGACTATGAAACTCTGGAAAAAGAGTTCTATCTTTACGATGCATTATATGCTTATTTCAGAAAACAGATAGAGAACCAAGCGAAGTAATCATGAGCAAATGGCGTTCACTCGTTAATATCTCATTAGTAGATTTTTCTGCAAGGTTGAGCTATAACATTGCAAGAACGCCATTGTTGCCACTTTTTGCATTGTTTTTGGGAGCATCTCCATCGCTAATCGGTATAATAGTGGGGGCATCCACTGTAACAGGCATTTTCCTGAAAGCCCCTTCAGGAGCCTTATCCGATCACATTGGCAGAAAGAAAATGCTTCTTTTTGGGGCACTCATTTTTGCCGTTATGCCCTTTAGCTATATCGTTGTAACTGCGGCCTGGATGCTTATTGTAATAAGAATTATTCACGGAATGGCTACCTCAATATACGGGCCGGTAGCAAATGCGGTTGTTGCCAATATTGCTGGTAAAGAAAAGGGGAAATACCTGTCAATTTTCTCATTGATAAAAATTGGGACTAATGCTATAGGCAGCCTAATTGGTGGCTGGCTATTATACTATCTGGCAAAGGGACAGGATTACACTATAAGCGATTTTCGTTACGCTTACCTTTTTTGCGGGATTTTAGGAGTACTTGCGTTAATAGTAGCCTTCTTTGTGCTTCCTAAAGTAGAACCGTCATCCGAACATAGAGGAATAAAAGATTCTTTTAGCAAAATCATTGATGGATTAAGAGACACAGGCAGGAATCTTAAAATATTAATGACTTCCTCAATGGAATCGATTCAAAATATGACCATGGGTGCAGCAATGGCGTTTTTACCAATATTAGCAGTGACAGAATACCATCTTACAGTGCTTCAGGCTGGAATCTTATGGTCGGTTGTAACGGGTACTTCAGTTGTGTTAAAACCTGTTATGGGTTATCTCTCAGATAAAATGGAACGGTGGAAGCTTATTTCACTGGGTATGTTTCTGTGTGGTATTTCATTTGTAGGGTTCACATTAACTTCTGAGTTTTATCTGCTGACAATAATATCAGTATTTTTTGGTTTTGCTGAGGCAATTGTAACTACCTCCACTGTTGCCTATGTAGCCGAAGTGGCATCAGAAAAACGACTTGGAGCCAGCCTTGGCGTGTTTGGTACCATTGCTGATACAGGACAGGCTTTGGGCCCAATAATTATCGGGGTTCTACTTACTTATACAAGTTACTTTAACAGCTTTTTGATTATTTCATTGTTCATAATTTTGTGGACAATTTTATATGCTACCATACAAGTAAAAGAAAAAAGGCAGTAGTAAATTGAAAACTACTGGTCACAGCATACACGTAAGGGGCTTACGACTTGTCCTTCGGTAGTAACGCCGATGACGAAAACGTTGTTTCCAGTGCTTGATAGTCCCTCATTATCGGGTAATATAGCCCTAAGAAAAATAACTGGAAGTTAATATAAAAAAGAGGAGGGTATAGGAAGGTAGAGGAATGTTAGGGACAATGTCTCAATGTTCACCCTGTGAAATACTACCATTTTTTAAGGTAAAATCCAACGAATGCTGATATTTCACAGTGAACAGGAATTACCCAAAGGCAAAATTATTTCACAGGGCAAGGAATGCAATTTGAAACATCCATGACGGATTTTAGACGCACTCGGGCATGATTATAACGATTCAATATTACCTTTTGTGTAAAAAATTGAAATAATAAAAATATAAACTGATGATAAAAAACCGCAAAGAACGCCAAGTTNNAATAACTTGTATAAATTTAAACAGACGAATTAGACGATTTGTTTTTTGGGAATTCTCAAAAAAAAGAGAAATGGAACTTTACTAATGTTTCGCACGTATAAATATTATTCTATAAATCAAACATTTACAAATGGATTGAAATTACATGTAATTCATTATCAAACTATTGATAACTCCAATTCTTATTAAATACTTTGTGAAACTTTGTGCTTACTTCGTGTTCTTTGTGGTTATATTCAACGATTGAGATTTTTAACACAAAGGTCTCAAAGAGATTCACAAAGATCACGAGGATTGTATGTGTTTGGAAATTAACATCATAATCCATGAGAATTAAGTGGGAACATTAGTCAGTAAGTTAAACCTTAAAATAAATTTACTATGAAAAGATTTAAAAATAGCCCTATCCCTGTGTTTTGTCAGCTACCTGTCATTTTCGCAAGCTGACACAAAAGAAAATCAAATTGATATTATTGCAGGTTATTTGGAAAATAGTGTTATACAATTTGTTAAGATGGATGGTTGGGGGTCGTGGGAAAACGGTAAAGGTTTTTGTTTAGGTATCAACTATAATAGAAAAGTTTCCACAAACATCTGGTTAAATTCAGGAATCATCTTTCAAAGAACTCTTAATGATTATAATCCCCCACCAACCGGACTACCGACCTCCACAGTTGAAAATATCGAAACCAGAATGCTAAGAATTCCACTAAAAGTTAAAATTGACTTTCTAAAGCGGTTTTACCTGAGAACTGGTTTTTTAATTGATACAGAGATAAGCAATAAAAATGAAACTGGCATCGACAATCAGTCGGGAATTGGGTATGCCTTGGGCATTGGATTAAATTTAAAAATAGCTGACACATTTTTTTTAAAATATTGAACCAGAATTAGGATACACAGCTTTAATCCCCTTTAATCCGGTAGAGTATCAGTAACATTTTCTGCTACATGGCGTTAAATTTAGTGTTGGGTATCGATTTTAATTTTATTGGTTCTACCACGAATTTAATGATAACTTGCAATTTGTTTATATGTATTTTATATGTAGTTAATATGTTGTATCTAAGAAGTTGAAAATATTTAGAAAAAGCAACATTTTAACTACATTTATATCTATATTTAAACAATATTTTAAATAAAATAAATGATTCCAGTCAAAAAAGGCCAAAAACAAACNNCAATGACGAGAATACCTTTTTATACCGGACTCATAAATATTTAACCACTAAAATTAGAGTAGTACCAAATTTTTGAAAAAATATCTTTTCCACTCCAATTTAGCTCTCCGAAATATTACCTTTGCCAAAGGGAATTGAAACGTAAAAACTTACTATTATGTCTGAATTGGATGAAAATAGCAGATTTGGCCTTGGTAAAGGACTTGGAACAGGCGGAGGCAGGGGGAGAAATAAAGGTGGCGGTTACAGCATTGGCGGATTTTGTGTTTGTACCAAATGTGGTGAAAAAGTGCCCCATCAGCGAGGAATAAAATGCACAACCCTAAAGTGCCCGAAATGCGGACATACCATGATTCGGGAAGAACTGTTAAACGAAAAGCGAAAAAAGGGAAATGTCTGAATTAGGATTTTCATGATTTTAGGATTATCAAGATTGTCTGAAATTAAACTCATTCTTAACAGATGTGCGATAGAATTCAGAATTTAGAATTTAGAATTTAGAATTTAGAATTTTTCTATATTTCTACCTTTTAATTTCTACCTTCTAATTTCTAATTTGAAGAACCTGATGTGCTCTTGTATATTTAGAATGTAATTTGCTTTAAGGCTTAAAACGAAGTATCTTTTGGTAAATTATTTTTACATGATTGACCATAAAAACAAGAAATGCAAGTGGTTCACGGTTTGTCCCATGAAATATTTTTGGGAACAGGGTAAAATTGATGAATCGTGGATAAAAGAGTACTGTTTTGGTAACTGGGAAAAATGTATCCGCTATCAAAAGGAGGAGGCGGGTATTTATCATCCGGATAATATGATGCCCGACGGGCAAATTAATTCAAACCTAAAGTAAAATGTATAAATATCTCTTTGGTCCTGTGCCCTCACGTAGGCTGGGAATGTCACTTGGAATTGACCTAATCCCTAAAAAGGTGTGCTCACTCGATTGTGTGTATTGCGAGGTAGGAAAAACCACTAAGCTTACTACTCAACGGCTTGAATATGTTAAATACAATAAAGTGATTGATGAGCTCAACGATTTTATGAGCACTAATCCTAAAATTGACTATATCACCTTCTCAGGCTCAGGTGAACCAACGCTCAACAGCCGTATTGGCGATGTGCTAAATTTTATTAAAGAAAAGTACCCTGATGTTAAGACAGCCGTATTGACCAATGGAACGTTACTATCGGACAAAAACCTGAGGAAAGAGTTACTCAAAGCCGATGTAATTTTACCCTCGCTTGACGCAGCCGGGGAAGAGACCTTCAAGAAAATTAACCGACCAGCCCCTAATCTCTCGCTTGACGAGTACATACAAGGAATTATTGATTTACGCAAAGAGTACTCAGGTAAAATCTGGTTGGAAGTTTTGTTTTTAAAGGGGTACAACGATTCCGAAGATGAGCTGATAAGGTTAAAAAAAGCCATCGAAAAAATAAAGCCAGATTTAGTACAGCTTAATACCTTAGACCGTCCTGGTACGGTAGAAGGACTGATTGCGTTAACCACAGACGAGTTAAAAAGAATTATTGATTTTTGGGGATTTCCCAATGCTGAAATTATCGCAAGCCAAATTGAACGAACCACAATATCATCGTACCGCAGCGATGTTGAATCGGCTATTTTGGAAACCATTGCCCGACGGCCATGCACCCTCGAAGATTTACACAAGCTTCTGGGCATTCATGTCAACGAAATCAATAAATACTTAGGCACACTCGAATCCGAGGGGAAAATAGTAACTCAAAGTCTCGAAAGGGGCACTTTTTATGAGTTAAAGAACAAGTAGTAAAAACATTTGATGGAGCTAACCCGTAAATTATCGAACCACAATTTTAAGTCATTTTTATGGCATGCCACTTTCCTGGCATTTGCTAAAAATTTTATGGATGTGGATACCATTATGCCGTCGATGGTTGTAAACGCCGGTGGCGGTGCCATGCACATTGGAATTTTAACCGCAATTATGATGGGTGGATCAAGCTTTACACAAATCTTTTTTGCCCCGTTTTTAAGCAACAAAACCTACAAAAAGAAATTCTTGCTACTGGGAATAAACACCCGAATTTTTGCCCTACTGGGTTTAGCTATTTTATTGCTATTACTTCAAGGCAATCAACAAATCTACGTTTTATGGTTGATGTTCTTTTTTATAACAACATTTTCGCTTGCAGGAGCTTTTACAAATGTTAGCTATGTTGATATGCTGGGAAAATCAATTAATCAAGATAAAAGAAAACATTTTTTCTCAATAAATCAAATAGTATCTGGCATAATTGTACTAAGCTCAGCATTTTTAGTAAAACGTTTACTGAGCTGGAAAGATTATCCTGAAAATTACGCTTACATGTTTTTTGCCGGCGGAACATTGTTACTAATAGCTTCTGCGGGTTTTTGGAGTATAAAAGAGATAGCCCCTTCAGGTTTGAAAATTTCGGGCATAAAGGCATTCTTTAGGGTTTTACAAGTTGAACTAAAACAAAATAAAAGGCTGGGTTACTTTTTGGGTTATATTAACACCCAAGGAATAGCTGTTTCGTTTTTACCCTTTGTGATATTATATGCTAAAGAAACTTTCAACACCCAAAATGCCGATATAGGCACATTTCTCATTTATAAGGTAATAGGAATAGTTTTGGTAAGTATTTTGGTTTTACTTGGAGCTACAAAAATAAAATATAACCTGCTACTTTACAGCAATGTCCTTCTTTCGCTTTTGCTTGTTTCTCTAACTTTTGCTATTAAAGATTTAGCCTTGGTAAGATATATTTTTGTTATTGGAGGAATTGTATTTTCGCTGTTTTCGATTTCGATGAATGGCTTGCTACTCGAAATTTCAGAAAATGAAAACAGGGCTCTTTACGTCGGCTTTGCAGGTGCTGGAAATATTTTGCCTGCCATTTTCCCTCTTGCGGGTGGTACAATAATCAACCATTTTGGATACAAGGTGTTTTTTGCTCTTTTTATGCTTACCATTTCGCTTGCAGCTTTTTTTATTTTTAAAATAAATTGTAAAAAATAGTCTATGGCTGAAAAAATTTACCCCGATTCAGGTGTTGAACTTAGCACATTTGTCGCAAAAAACTACGATAGAGTAATGAATACCTTGTCGTTTGGCTTGTACAGCAGTTTTATAAAGAAGGCCATAAAACAAATGGGTATTCAACCCGGAAACACCATTTTAGATTTAGGATGTGGTACAGGTAGAAATGCCTATTTAATGGCAAAATACATAGGCGATACCGGTCAAATTACCGGACTTGACATTTCGGAACTCATGGAAAAACAGTTCATGAAAAGATTTAAAAACCGCCACAACATAACATTTGTAAAACAACGCATCGATCAACCATTCCACTTAAATCGACAATTCGACATTGCCTTCATAAGCTTTGTTATTCACGGATTCCCTCACGAAATTCGAAAAATAGTTCTCCAAAATACCCTAACCCATTTGAAGCAAGGCGGAATATTTTATATTCTCGATTTTGCCGAATTTGATATGGCAAAAATGCCGGCTCTTCATCGTTTCATATTCAAAAAAATAGAATGTAAATATGCCTTTGATTACATTGAGCGCGACTGGAAAACAATACTTAAAGAAGCAGGGTTTGGCTATTTTGAAGAACATCATTATGTGAAAAAATACGTACGTCTGTTAAAGGCAATAAAGGTAAAACCATAGATTCCATTAGCAGCTCAACTTTAGAAAAATTGGATTTAAAATTTTTTTGTTGAGCATTTAGTAAAACTGCAATAAGTTTAAAAAATTAATATCAAATCCCTGTTAGTAATAACTGTTTGGGGGAAAATGCACTACGCCTTTTCAGCCAAAGAAACTTTTTTAAAAAGTGGGCATCGGATTTAATACTATCAGTGCCAATTGTGAAATATACCTTTCACATTTAGCCATCAATTGGGCATGATTTTATAAAATAAATTGTGCCACCCAAACGGGTAAGCTCCATTTAGTATGCTGGCAAAAGGCTAAACGGTAAGAATCTCCTGTTCTTTCTTGTTTAAAACGTCGTCAACCCTTTTGTTGTAGTTTTCGGTAATTTTTTGAATTTTATTTTCGGTATCCTTGGCAACATCTTCGGGGAGGCCGTTTTTCTGCATTTTTTTAATTTCCTCAAGGGCATCACGACGGGCATTACGTATGCTAACACGGGCATTCTCCCCTTCGTGTTTAACCTGCTTAACTAAATCCTTGCGGCGCTCCTCGGTAAGTGGTGGTACCATAATACGTATCGATTCTCCATTGTTCTGGGGGTTGAAGCCGAGGTTTGCGGCCATGATAGCTTTTTCAATGGGTTCAATCATTTTCTTTTCCCAGGGTTGTACCACAATGGTACGGGCATCGGGGCTACCAACACTGGCAACCTGCGTGAGAGGAGTCATTGTTCCGTAGTAGTCAACCATAACGCCTGAAAGCATGGCTGGATTAGCCCTTCCTGCTCTGATTACCCGTAACTCATTTTCCAGGTGCTCAATGGCCTTATGCATTTTATTTTCGGCTGTGTCTATAACTTTTTTTGCATCGTCGATATCCATAACGGTAAGATTTTAGCATTTTCGGCAATAAAAGTATTAATTTTTTACCAATGTTCCAATTCTTTCACCCTTAATAGCTTTCATCAAATTACCGGGAGTATTCATATCGAATACCAAAACTGGTAGGTTGTTCTCACTGCACATGGTAAAAGCAGTAAGGTCCATCACCTTTAACTTCCTTTCGTATGCTTCGGAGAACGAAATCTCATCGAATTTAGAGGCACTTTTATCCTTTTCGGGATCGGCGGTG
This sequence comes from Bacteroidales bacterium UBA4073, assembly GCA_002383425.1. Lineage (GTDB taxonomy): Bacteria > Bacteroidota > Bacteroidia > Bacteroidales > Tenuifilaceae > Tenuifilum. The sequence goes on from DFYV01000105.1 coordinate 7,870, forward strand.
TATATTCCATCAACGCGGGTCCCTTTCAGGAGTACCTCTGCTTCAATTTCTACACCACGTAATGCCGATGCTGTATCGGTTGTGAAGAAAGGATTACCTGTTCCACCGGCAATTATAGCAACGTACCCCTGCTTAAACCCCTCCAGCACTTTTGCCTTGGTGTAAAGTTCGCCTACGGGTTCCATTTTTGTCGCAGTGAAAACCTTTGCTTTTCCACCAACCCCTTCGATGGCCGACTGCAAGGCTAAGCTGTTTATAACCGTTGCAAGCATGCCCATTTGATCACCTTTTACACGGTCGAAACCCTTTGAAACGCCTGTTAACCCACGGAAAATATTTCCACCACCAATAACTATTCCAACATCAACCCCAAGTTCGGCCACCTCTTTTACTTGCTGGGCATAGCTGTTAAGTACCTGAATGTTAATCCCGTGTTTATCGTTACCCATCAGGGCTTCGCCACTTAGCTTTAGTAGTATCCGCTTGTATTTAACCATTGTCAGCTATTTTACATCGTAAAATTAGGAAATAATTGTTTATGCTAATAATTGCAATGTAATGATATTTCTTTTTTGTGGCACTATGAAATTACAATTGAGGATTGATGACTGGCAGTTGTTCGTTGTTCGGAAGAATAGTTGATGGTTGACGGTTGATGGTTGATAGTTGACCGTTGTTCGTTGTTCGGAAAAATGGTTGATGGTTGACGGTTGATGGTTGATAGTAAAAAAAGAAGAGTTTCAGATTTTGAATCTGGAATTTTGAATCTGGAATCTGGAATTTCGAGCCTTAAACCTTGAACCTTGAACCTTGAACCTTGAACCTCGAACTTTGAGCCCTGAACCTTTATCCTTTATGCCACGATTTTGCTCGTTCAACGGCATCGGCCCATTTACTCTTCATCAACCGGAGGCTTTCCGATGATATACCTGGTGTAAAGTTGGTGTCGAGCTGCCAAAGGCTGGCAATCTCATCGGTACTCTTCCAGTAACCGGTTGCTAACCCTGCAAGGTAAGCAGCACCCATAGCGGTTGTTTCAATGATTTTTGGCCGAACAACCTTAATTCCAAGCACATCGGACTGGAACTGCATGAGGAGATTATTGGCCGAAGCGCCACCATCAACCCGAAGTTCGGTCAGGTTAATGCCAGTATCCTTAACCATTACCTCAAGCACATCCATGGTTTGGAACGCAATACTTTCGAGAGCGGCACGGGCGATATGTGCACGAGTCGTACCACGCGAAATTCCTATCATTAAACCCCTTGCATACTGGTCCCAATGCGGTGCGCCCATACCTGTAAAGCTTGGAACAAAGTAAAGATCACCATTATCGTCAACCTGTTGTGCCAGCTGTTCCACCTCGGCGCTGCTTTTAATAATACCTAACCCATCGCGCAACCATTGAACCACGGCGCCACCAATAAAAATGCTACCTTCCAGAGCGTAGTAGGTTTCAGCATTAACCTGCCAGGCAACTGTAGTAATAAGATTATTCTCCGATATGAATGGTCTTTTCCCGGTATTCATAAGAATAAAGCAACCTGTGCCATAGGTATTTTTGACCATTCCCTGACTTGTACACATTTGTCCAAAAAGGGCTGCCTGCTGGTCGCCGGCTATGCCGGCAATAGGCACCTTGGCTGCAAAAAAGGCGGCGTTGGTGGTATCGTAAACTTCGCTCGATGATGCAACACGAGGCAGCATACTATACGGAATCTGAAAGAGATTGAGTAGCTCCTCATCCCAATTTAGGGTGTTAATGTTAAAAAGCATTGTTCTGCTTGCGTTGCTAACATCGGTAACATGGGTGCGACCATCGGTCAACTTCCAAACCAGCCATGAATCGACTGTTCCAAAAGCCAACTCACCACGGTTAGCTTTATAGCGAGCACCATGAACGTTATCGAGTATCCACTTCACCTTAGTCCCACTAAAATAGGCATCAATCACAAGGCCAGTTTTTTGACAAATGGTTTGGGCGTAGCCATTTGCCCTGAGCTCATCGCACAACGAGGAGGTTCTCCTATCCTGCCAAACAATGGCATTGTAAATGGGCTCACCGGTGTTCCTATCCCAAACAATGGTGGTTTCGCGCTGGTTGGTAATCCCAATAGCCTGCAGGTTTTGACCGTTAATACCGATCTTCGACATAGCTTCGGCTGCCACTTCCATCTGCGACGACCATATTTCATTTGGATTGTGCTCAACCCAACCGGGTTGTGGGTAAATCTGCTGGAACTCCTTGTGTGCCATTGACCGAATGTTCCCTTTTTGGTCAAATATCAGGGCGCGTGAGCTTGTTGTTCCCTGGTCGAGCGCCATAATAAATTTTTCCATAGGCTTGGGTTGATATTGGCTTTGCGAGCACAAATTAGCTAAGAATGTAGTTTTGTGCAATAGCCGTGTAGCCTTCAACTTGTTCTTTTTCCCATTTTTTGTCTTTATTTAATTCCTTCGCGAGCAAAGAGGCTACAGCGGGAGCAATTCGGATGCTCTCGCGCGCATCGAGCAGCAGGCAACGGGTTCGCCTGGCCAGTACATCCTCAACAGTACGAGCCATTTCGTGGCGTGCAGCCCATACCACCTGAGCTTTAACCACACCAAGGCTTTGGCTTAAGGTTTCGCCAAACTCCGGGTCTGACTTTGCCAATGCGAGTAGTTCATCTCTATCGGAACCATACACGTAGAGCGGATCGTTGTAATCGACCCTGGTGGTGTAACCATGGAGTTGAAGGTTTCGGGTTTTGGATTTGATTTTTCCCCAACCCTTTACCATTTCAACCTTATTCACCATGTCCTCAGCCATTTTCCGAAAGGTAGTCCATTTACCACCAACCATAGTGAATAGTTCCGATTGGGTAACAAATATCTTATGGCTTCGCGAAATCTCCTTAGTTTTTTTTGAATTGCCCTTAGGGGCAGCAAGTGGACGTAATCCTGCAAAAACGCTAAGCACATCGCTACGTTTTGGGGGTATGGTTAGATAACGACCAGCAGTGCTCAGTATAAATTCAACCTCCTGTTCAAGAGCAACTGGCTCAAGCGAAACATCGGGAACAGGTGTATCGGTAGTGCCCACCACAACACGGTTGTGCCAGGGAACTGCAAAAAGCACTCGTCCATCGTCGGTTTTTGGGATCATCATGGCATGGGTCCCTGGTAAAAAACGTTTGTCAAGCATAATGTGAACTCCCTGGCTTGGCGATATAACTCTGGCTTGTCCGGGCTTATCCATTTGAAGAATATCGTCGGCAAATACTCCGGTGGCATTAACTATGGCTCTACCTTTAAAGGTGAAAATATTACCGGTTTCACTGTCCTGAGCCACCACACCGTTAACAATACCCCGGTTACTTTTGGTAAGTTTGGTAACATTCATGTAGTTCAGTACTATAGCCCCATTTTCTGTGGCAGTTTGAAGTACATTTATGGCTAACCGGGAATCATCGAACTGCCCATCGTGGTAAACCACGCCAGCTGTAATTTTTTGAGGCTCAACGGTTGGAATGAATTCCAGCGCACGTTTCTTAGAAACCCTAAGCGATCGCCCTAAGCTGTAACCACCAGCCATCAAGTCGTAAAAGTTTAACCCAACGGTGTACAAAAACTCATCGAACCAGCCAAAGGTAGGAATCACAAAACTTTGGTTTTTCACAAGATGCGGAGCATTCTTTAGCAAACGCCCACGCTCAATGCAGGCTTCACGCACCAAGGCAATATCACCCTGAGCCAAATACCTTACTCCACCATGCACCAGCTTGGTGCTCTTACTCGAAGTCGATTTGGTGAAATCGTGCTTTTCCAGTAGTAGTGTTTTATAACCACGGGTTACAGCCTCAAGAGCAATACCAATGCCGGTAGCCCCACCTCCAATAATAATAAAATCGAACTCATGGTCACCCATCAATGCCTCACTAAGCATCTTCTCCCTGTTCATATCGCAAACCTTTGAAATACTTAGAAATATTTTTGTAAATGTATAAAACGATAGCTAACAAGATGATAATGTTGACCGACAGCTCAAAGTTTAGGCAAAAGGGTTTCAGTCGTATCTGTCAGCTCCACCAGGTTAATATTATCGTAACCGTTGAGTAAACGAAATGTACGTTAACCAGCTCGAAGACAAGGGAGTCGAAGTTATTAGAGTGTAGATTCGGATTACACGGTAGCTAAAATGGTTACATTGCCAACTACCTTTTGCCCGATAGCTACTTTAATATTGGCGTTGAGCGGAAGGAACACATCGACCCGTGAACCGAACTTGATAAAACCAAGCTCGGAGAACTGTTCGGCGGGTTTACCCACCTCGGCATAACAAACAATTCGTCGCGCCATTGCCCCGGCAATTTGACGTAAAAGAATTTCTGAACCATCATAGCGTTCAATCGCTATCGTAGTTCGTTCATTTAGTAATGATGATTTTGGATGCCACGCTACAAGGTAACGGCCATGATGATGCTTGAAATACTTTACTATTCCACTTACTGGGAACCAGTTGATGTGGATATCCCAAATTGACATGAATACTGATACTTGAATACAGCGGGTTTTAAGGTATTCGTTTTCATCAACCTCCTCAATAGCCACAATAGTACCATCGGCTGGTGAAAAAACTGCATTTTGATTGGCGCTGGTTTGCCGTGAGGGAACCCTAAAGAATCGGGTAAGGAGGATCAATAATAACACCGCTATGCCTGTTATTGCCATAGATATTGTATTTGGCAAAATCAACCACAATACAGTACATAGTATAAGTAAAATTACCAAAACTACAAGTAGTGTTGAATATCCTTCCTTGTGAATTTTCATAGTATCATCAAAAGTTAAATTATCATCATTACCTCCAGGTAAACATAAACCATGGGCAGCACCATGATTAATGCATCAAACCTATCGAGTAAACCGCCATGACCGGGCAGGAACTTACCTGAATCCTTAACTCCTATGCTACGTTTGAACATCGACTCCACCAAGTCGCCTAAAACAGCCATTAATGAAGAAATCAACCCGATTACAAGCCAATGCCTCGAGCTTACCTCATCAAAAACCATTGAATTGATCCATGCAACCAGAAGTGTCACTGCAATGCCACCAGCAAAACCTTCCCAGCTCTTTTTGGGGGAGATACGGGGTATCATTTTATGCTTCCCCATGCTTACCCCAACAACATAAGCTCCTGTATCGTTAGCCCACGCCAGAAATAGCACCCCAAGAAGTATGTTGGGGTTATAAACCATGTTGTACGAGGCTCCATTAATGGTAATAAAGTTTGTAAGGGAAAAAGGGAATGCGATGTAGAAAATCCCTAACATGGTGAATGCGATGTTTTGCATGGGTTTTTGTTGATGCCTGTAAAGTTCAACAACAAAAATTGATACCAGTAGAGGGATAATGCCGAATAGGGTTATTAGCTCAATTTTACCGGAGCTATAGAAATACGACCAGGTAAAGAATGCCATACCAATGAAAACCCCAAGCAACGATTGTGGACGCAACTTGGCCTTAAGCCCCAAATGGTAGAACTCAAGCATTGTTGCAATAGTAATACTTAAAAAAACAATAAAGAAAGATATTTGGTCAATATAGATTGCCCCAGCCAGTACGATTACAAAAAGTAACCCACTAATGGTACGTTTAAGGAACTCACTCAACCCTTTAATTCTTTTAAAAGTTCTTTGGCCTGATCAGCATGGGTAAGTTCGGTGTAAACATTTATTTCACCAAAAAGATAGCTGGAATCTTTTCGGTTAACAACCACAGCAGCAATACCGTTTTCCTCAAGAATTTGCTTAGCCATTTCGGCTTGCCATGGTTGTGATGTGGAAAATACCTCCTGCCAGTTTTCGTCCATGGTTATTAATTTTATTGATGAGTCACCTCCGAAAAGTCTCTTTCATTGCATGCAAACCAAAAATACGCACGATTGAGATATAGCACGATAGCACGATAGCACAATGGTACGGGATGTATAAAAATTTTCATAATTTCCACTGGTCTGGATTTGTGTACATAGTGATTAACATCGATATGTGTTCTTATTTCTTCCATTTCGTTCTGTCGTGCTATCCTGCTATCGTGCTATCGTGCCTTCGTGCTTTCTTTCTTTCGTGGTTTTCGGAGCATACTCATTATTAATTAGTATCAGCTTCTGCCTTATGAGCTTCCTCATCAAGTTCTTTTACCAGCTCTTGCTCACGGCTTAAAGTTTTTCGTGGTCCAAAAATCTTTTCCAAATCCTCACTGAATATCACCTCACGCTCAAGCAGCAGTTCGGCAAGCCTGGTATGTCCCTCGTGGTTTTCGGTTAGTATTTGCTTAGCTCGTTGGTATGCTTTATCAATTAATTTCTTAACCTCCTCATCAATTTGCTCGGCGGTTTTTTCGCTATATGGTTTTGTGAAGGTAAATTCAGCTTGCCCGGTAGAATCGTAGTAGCTGATGTTACGTAGATTTTCACCCATTCCGAAGTAAGCAATCATGGCATACGCCTGTTTGGTTACGCGTTCAAGGTCATTAAGAGCACCAGTTGATATTTTACTGAAATTAATCTCCTCTGCGGCTCTACCACCAAGCATTGAGCACATTTCGTCGAATAGTTGTTCGGTTGTAGTGATTTGCCTCTCCTCGGGTAAATACCAGGCAGCCCCTAACGATCGACCACGCGGTATAATTGACACTTTTACCAGCGGATTAGCATACTCCAGCAACCAGCTAACCGTTGCATGGCCAGCTTCGTGGTAAGCGATAGTACGACGCTCATCCCTTGAAAATATCTTGTTTTTCTTTTCAAGCCCTCCGATTATCCGGTCAATGGCATCGAGAAAATCTTGCTTCTCAACATACTTTTTATTTTTACGGGCTGCAATAAGAGCGGCCTCATTGCAAACATTGGCAATGTCGGCACCTGAGAAGCCTGGTGTTTGCTTTGCCAGAAAGCTTATATCGAGGTTATCCTCGAGCTTTAATGGCCTAAGGTGCACCTTAAAGATGTCGAGGCGTTCTTTTAAGTCGGGTAATTCAACATTAATCTGCCTGTCGAAACGGCCAGCGCGTAGGAGCGCGCGGTCGAGTATATCGGCACGGTTGGTTGCTGCCAGTATTATAACCCCCTGGTTTGAGGCAAAACCATCCATTTCGGTCAGGAGCTGGTTAAGGGTGTTTTCCCTTTCATCATTACCAGAGAAACTGGGGTTTTTGCCCCGGGCACGCCCAATTGCATCTATCTCGTCGATGAAAACGATACACGGGGCCTTTTCCTTTGCCTGCTTGAACAAATCGCGAACCCGCGATGCTCCAACACCTACAAACATCTCCACAAATTCAGAGCCCGACATACTGAAAAAGGGCACATTGGCCTCGCCTGCAACCGCTTTGGCTAACAATGTTTTACCTGTACCCGGTGGGCCAACCAGCAGGGCACCTTTAGGAATTTTACCGCCAAGATCGGTGTATTTTTTGGGGTTCTTCAGGAAATCGACAATTTCCATCACTTCAATTTTGGCTTCTTCTAAGCCTGCCACATCTTTAAAATCGACTTTTGGACGGGTTTCCTTGTCAAAAAGTTGGGCTTTCGATTTCCCGACTGAGAAAATATTTCCACCCCCTGTGCCACCTCCTGAACCCCGGGAAATTCTCCTGAAAATGTAAATCCAGATAACTGCAAGAATGACAAAAGGCAGCACCCACGATAAGATATCGGACCAGTAGTTGTGGCGATCAACATATTCAGGGTATATTTTTTGGCTTTCCTCAACGTTGGTTTGTGCATCGGCAAGCTGGCGCTCAAAGGTCTCAATTGAGCCAATGGTAAAGTAAAAGTGAGGCCCTGCCTTAGGAACCGAACCAAATCCCTGCCCAAGTCGGTCCTTGTATTTCTCCAGCTTATCCTCTTTCAGGAAAACCTCAACCTTCCCCTCGTTTCGTATCACTAACAGCTTACTAACCTCCTGCTTATCAAGCATCTGGTTCTTAACCTCCTGCCATGTGGTAAGCTGGGCTGATTTGCCTGAATAAAAGTACTGTATCAGGAAAAAACCCAGAATGATTATTATGTAAACCCAATAAACACTGAATTTGGGCAATTTTGGCTTGCCGTTTTCATTGTTTACCATTGGGTCGTTGTTCTTATTCTCGGCCATATTAAAAAGTTACTTGTTAATAATTTGATTTATAGTTAAACCTCTTCGTACTGAATTGCTTTAGCATCGGCCCAAAGAGCCTCGACACGATAGTAATTGCGCCATTCCGTTTGGAATACATGTACCACAATATCGATGTAATCCAAAACAATCCATATAGCATTTTGGTAACCGTCGGAACGGTAAACCCTTTCGCTCATCTTCTCTAACACTTTATCCTCGATATTGTTTGCAATGGCATCGACCTGTGTGGTAGAATCGGCATTACAAAATACAAAGTATTTACAAATAGCATTAGGCAAACTTCCTATTCCGAGCGAAAGTATATTTTTCCCTTTTTTTTCCTGTATCGCATCAACTATGCATGACAATAACTCTTCGGTATTGGATGTTTCTTTAACCCTTTTAACTCCCATTTACATGTTTTTTACTAAGTTACAAAGTTAATCAAAAAAATGAACAACAACCTGTTCAATGGGTATTACAAGTTATGTTTAAACCTTTGGTTGCAGCTAAATAAAGCTATAATACAACACGTGATAAAAAAAGTGGCTTAAGCCACTTTTTATCACGAGCGGGAAACGGGGCTCGAACCCGCGACCCTCAGCTTGGGAAGCTGATGTTCTACCAGCTGAACTACTCCCGCCTTATTGCTTTGCAAATTTATAACATATTTGAACAATTTAGTGCACTGGCTAACTAAAAAATATTTAAGGGGTCGATGACTGACGACAGTAAATCCACAGTGGTTTGTGACGATGAGGCATTGTTCAAGCTAATAACTGGTACCTTCGACTCATTAATAATATGATGGGCAAACGCGCCAATATAGTTATCGAAGCGTGTGCTTTCCTTGTGTGTCATTATGAGAATGGAATCGCAATTAATCTCTTCGGCGTATTCAAGTATTTCCTGATAAGCTAAATCCTCATCTTTGCGGATTAGTTTTTTAGTGTGAGGGATATTGTTCTCGGTATAAATAGCCGAGTACTTTTCAACCTTTTCATTTATCCTGCTTTTTTCCGGATCAATATCGCCAAAGAGAACCGATACCAGGTTGAGCTGTGAGCTGAATTTCAGGGCAAGGGAAACGGAATCCAATAAATTCATTCGGGAATTTTTAGTGAGATCGAGGGGGATAAGCATGTTCTTAAAAATTGTGTTTGGAACATTTTTTACGGTAACAACCGGCTTGGTGGCTTTCATAATCACGTTTTCTAAGGTTGACCCAATTCGTTTTTCATCCTGAGCAAACGGGTAATTATCGACCATAAGGATAAAGCGAACATTTTCCTGCTCGGCGTATTCCACAATTTTTTGATGTCGTTTACCGGTGAGCACCATTAACTTTGTGTCATTGGGTAACCCAAAAAGACGCGAAATATGCAGAAGTTTATTGAAGGCTTCGTTAATAAGCCGTTCTTCCTTTAGCTCATTGAGCCACCAATCGCGTAAATCGAGAACATGGATAAGGTGAATCTGCGACTTTGTGATGGATGCAAGCCGAATAGCAAACTCTAAGGCTTTTTCGTAGTAATCACCAAAGTCAACAGGGACAAGCAGAATGTCGGACAGGTTATTTTTCTCCATCACTATATTCTATGAATCATTATGTTTATTGAAAATGAATTCACGATTTAGCTTGGCAATAGCGCTGATGGTAATGCCTTTTGGGCATTCGGCTTCACAGGCTCTTGTATTGGTACAGCTACCAAAGCCCAGTTCGTCCATTTTAGCAACCATACGTTTAGCACGCTCAGGTGCTTCGATTCTACCCTGTGGGAATTGAGCCAAATGGGTAACCTTGGCAGCAACAAACAGCATTGCCGAGGCGTTTTTGCAAGCAGCCACACAAGCTCCACAGCCAATACACGAAGCCATATCAAAGGCTACATCGGCATTGTGTTTGGGCACAGGAATTGCATTGGCATCATGGGCTGCACCGGCATTCACGCTTACATAACCTCCTGCTTGAATTATCTTATCGAAGGCAGAGCGATCAACCACCAAGTCCTTTACAACAGGAAAAGCTGCTGCACGCCATGGCTCAACGGTTATGGTATCGCCATCCTTAAATTTACGCATGCGTAATTCACAGGTGGTGGTTTTATGATCATTGCCATGAGGACGTCCATTGATGTACATGCCACACGATCCGCAAATTCCCTCGCGGCAATCATATTCGAACGCCACCGGGCTTTTGCCCTCCTTGATTAAGCGCTGATTCAGGGAGTCAAGCATTTCCAGGAACGACATGTCGGGGGCAACGTTATCGAGCTCGTACTCCTCGAATTTCCCCTTGCTACGGGCATCTTTCTGCCGCCATATTTTGAGTTTCACCTTCATTGCCTTATGTATTGTGTATGTTGATGAAATGCTACTACTTGTAGCTTCGCTCTTGTAATTTTACGTATTCAAACTTAAGCTCTTCCTTGTGAAGGATGGGTTCTTTCCCATCGCCGGCAAATTCCCATGCAGCAACGTATGAGTAATTTGCATCGTCGCGTTTAGCTTCACCGTTTTCGGTTTGGCTCTCCTCGCGGAAGTGTGCCCCACAGCTTTCGCGACGGTTAAGGGCATCATAAACCAATAACTTGCCAAGCTCAATAAAATCGGCTACACGGTTAGCCTTTTCCAATTCCTGATTCAACTCGTTAGACGAATCAGGAACCTTTAGGTTATGCCAGAATTCTTCATTAAGTTCATCGAGCAGGATTAGGGCTTTTTTAAGTCCCTCCTCATTGCGAACCATGCCGCAGTAATCCCACATGATTTTTCCCAACCGTTTATGAAAGTTGGTTGCGGTTTCTGTTCCATTTATGGACATCAGCCTTTCAATTCTATCCTTAACCTCTCTCTCGGCTGTATCGAACTCGGGGGTATTGGTGGGGATTTTAGGTGTTTTAATATCGTCGGCCAGGTAATCGGCTATGGTGTAGGGTAGGATAAAATAGCCATCGCCCGATGTTTGCATGAGTGAACTGGCACCCAATCGGTTTGCTCCATGATCGCTGAAGTTGGATTCGCCAATTGCATAAAGACCTGGTATGGTTGTCATTAAGTTGTAATCTACCCAGAGCCCGCCCATGGTGTAATGACCTGCAGGGTAAATACGCATAGGCACTTCGTAAGGTGATTCGCCGGTAATCTTTTCATACATTTCAAAGAGGTTACCATAGTTTTCCTCGATGGACTTGCGGCCTTTTTTTTGAATGGCATCGCGGAAATCAAGGTAAACCGATAGGCCTGTAGGGCCTACTCCATAACCAGCATCGCAACGTTCCTTGGCTGCACGCGAGGCCACATCGCGGGGTACCAAGTTCCCAAAGGCAGGGTATCGCCGTTCAAGGTAGTAATCACGCTCATCTTCGGGTATATCGTTGGGTTTTCGGGTATCACCTTTCATTTTAGGTACCCAAACCCTGCCATCGTTACGAAGCGACTCCGACATTAAGGTTAATTTACTTTGATGTTCGTTTAAAACAGGTATGCTTGTAGGATGTATTTGCACAAAACTGGGATTGGCAAACAGCGCTCCACGTTTATATGCACGCCACGCAGCTGAACCGTTCGAGTTAAGTGCGAGGGTTGACAGGTAGTAAATAGTACCATAACCACCGGTGGCAAGAACTACTGCATGGGCCGAGTGACGCTCGATTTCACCGGTAACCAGATTACGAACTATAATTCCACGCGCCTTACCATCTATAACAACAAGGTCCATCATCTCGCGACGAGGATACATGGTTACCGTTCCCTTACTAATCTGGCGCGACAGGGCAGAGTATGCACCAATAAGGCACTGCTGCCCGGTTTGACCCTTGGCATAAAATGTCCTGGATACCTGAACACCGCCAAACGAACGGTTTTCGATTAACCCTCCATAATCGCGGGCAAAAGGTACTCCCAGCGCCGTGTAATGGTCAATCACCAGGTTGCTTACCTCGGCAGCACGGTAAACATTTGCCTCGCGAGCTCTAAAATCACCCCCCTTGAGCATGTCATAAAACAGCCTGTAAACGCTATCGTTATCGTTCTTGTAATTTTTAGCAGCGTTTATCCCGCCTTGTGCAGCCACCGAATGCGCTCTACGTGGGCTATCCTGGTAGCAGAACACTTTTACATTGTAGCCAAGTTCACCAAGGGTTGAGGCCGCCGATGACCCCGAAAGGCCTGTTCCCACCACAATGACATCCAGCTTACGCCTATTAGCCGGATTTATCAACCTTAGCTTTGCTTTATGGTTAGTCCACTTATCTGCAAGTGGACCATCGGGTATTTTGGCGTTCAGTTTATTCATAGAGTTTTATATTTTTTCAGTATCACAGCCTACTTAAAATAGAAAAAAATATATGGGAATCATGCTAAAACCTGTACCAATTAGGATTGCATAAATGTATGCCAGCGTTTCGAGCCGTTTAATCCACTTAGTCCCATTCATCCCAAGGGTTTGAAAAGCAGACCAAAAACCGTGGCTTAGATGTAACCCAAGAGCAATTGCTCCAACAATGTAGAGCACACCGTACCACCAGTAGTTAATGAAGAGCCCGGAAACTAATGCGTAAATATTGGGCATGCTCTCATTGCCATAGGTTATGGTTTCAACCGTTCCAAACCTTATCTTCCAGAAGAAATTGGTAAGATGAATAATTAAAAAGATAAAGATAGTTAAACCCAATATGTACATGTTTTTAGCCGGCCAGGTAGTTACTTCATTAAAAGCCGATGTAGAATACCTAATGGGTCTTCGCCTCTGATTTTGTAAAGTGATGTAGGTAGCATAGAAGATATGAAACACAAATCCAATAGCCAGCAATGGCTCAATTACTTTTACGGCAGGATTTGTTCCCATAAAGTGAGCTGCCCGGTTAAAAAGTTCACCGTCACCAACCATAAGCATCAGGTTTACGGTTAAATGAACCAGCAGGAATAGCATCAGGAATATCCCTGTTATGCTCATTATTAACTTTTTCCCAATTGAAGAGTTGAAAATATTCGTCATACTATACGGTTTATTTGGCGTTACAAGTTATAAATTTTTTCCTTTACTACCGTTAAATTTTAACTTGAAAGTGTATTCCCCTATTATTACTATAAACTTTATTGAACCCCAAAATCTGTAACAACCAGAAATAGTAATAATGTGGTTTATTGTTGATACTCCAAAATATACATAAACATTAAAAGGTTTCCCAGAATGAGAAACCTTTGTTATACCTCTTTACGCAAAGGATTAAAAATCCCCTGATGAGATATTTTTCAAATAGTAAGCCTACTTACTGATAACTATACTTCTATAAAAGCTACTGTAAGCAGGACATGTCTTCTTTGAGCACGAACTTGCCATAATTGCTACAAAAACAAGTAGCAACAGTGCAGCCAGGATTCTTTTAATTTTCATAGGCCTAAATTTTTGTTTAAAATTCTACTTTATTAACGCATTTGCATAGGCAGGACATGGGACGTTGTTGTGGCAAGAACTAAAACTCACCGCAATCATTAAACAAACAACTACCAGAACAAAATGTTTCCCCCTAATATGAATGAATTGCAACATCTCTACCAGTATCTCAATTTATACAAAGTGATTCAAACTTTTGCAAGGAATAATTTTTTTGCAAGTTAGTAAAAATATTTTGATAAACTAAACTTTTTCTCTGACTTGAGTTATAAATTCAATGACAAAATGGTTGATGGTTGATGGATTTTCGTTGTTCGTTGTTCGTTGTTCGTTTTTCGGAAAAATAGTTGGTGGTTGATGGTTGATTTCTTTTGAATTTCAAATTACGAATTACGAATTACGAATTACGAATTACGCTTTTTTACCTTTNNTTTTGCCTTTTAACTTTTAACTTGATTTTGAACCTTGAACCTTGAACTTTGAACCTTGAACTTTGAACCTTGAACTTTTAACCTTTAACTCGTTTTGTTTGTTGTTCGTTGTTCGGAAAAAGGAATCTTTAATTCATAATTCGTAATTCGTAATTCGTAATTCGTAATTTTGAACCCTGAACCCTGAACCCTGAACCCTGAACCTTGAACCTTTATCCTTTAACCTTTAACCTTTATCCCATGTCTTCGTGAATACAAGCCGATATATTCCAAATACTTTACAACTATTTTACATAACTTTCGAGGTGAAAAAAGCTATGCAATGGCAATTCAGCATTATGTCGATGTTATTTTACCTTTAGCCCTTCAGGGTACCTTTACCTACTCTGTTCCGGCCGAACTGCTGCTAAAAGTAAAACCAGGTGTACGGGTTGTTGTATCGTTTGGTAAACGTAAGTTGTACGCTGCCCTGGTTTACAGGGTGCATTCCGTTAGGCCAGAGGGTTATCAGGTTAAAGAGATTATTCAGGTTATTGATGCTTCGCCTTTGGTACTTCCTGAGCAGCTAAAACTATGGGAGTGGATAGCAGAGTACTACATGTGCTCGCTTGGCGAGGTAATGAAGGCGGCTCTACCATCGGGATTAAAAATGGAAAGCGATACATACGTAGCATCGTCCGATGTTGAAAAAATCAACCTTTCCGATGAGGAATTGACCATTACCCATCTGCTTGGGCAAAAACGTAAGCTCACCATTCAGCAGCTTGCCGAAAAATCGGGGCTTAAGCATTCCATGAGTATAATAAAATCGATGCTTGAGCGCAAATTGCTTTTCATTTCCGAGGAGCTCGAAGCCGATTACCAGCCTAAAATCGAAAACTATTTAACCCTGTCGCCTGAGTATCACGACGAAAAGAAGCTATGCGAACTTATCGATTCGCTAAAGCGTGCACCTGCCCAGCAACGGTTAATCCTGGCTATTGCTTCGCAAGCCAACAAACCCAATGAGCTGCAAACAGCCAGGGTACTTCGAAAAGCATTACTAACCAAGGTTGATGTTTCGGCCAGTGCTTTAAAGACTCTAATAGATAAAGGTATTGTGATGCAAGAAGAGGTAACAACTTCGAGGCTCGACGAGGGTAATGGCAACGATACATCACGTAAACCAATTCAGCTGGAATCATTCCAAAGCAATGCATTAGCTGAAATTAAAAACAACCTCAGCATAAACGATGTCGTTCTGCTGTATGGAATCACCTCAAGCGGAAAAACCGAAATCTATATTCATCTTATTGACGAAATGGTACAAAACGGGAAGCAGGTGTTGTACCTGCTACCCGAAATTGCGTTAACCGCCCAAATAATTAACCGTTTGCGAAAAGTATTTGGAGGTAAGGTAGGTATTTACCATTCCAAGTTTTCCGATGCCGAACGCGTTGAAGTTTACCTGAAAATGGTTAGCGAAGATCCTTACGGTATTATACTCGGGGTGCGATCGTCTATCTTTCTGCCTTTCAAACACTTAGGTATGATTATAGTTGATGAAGAACATGAAAATACATTTAAACAGTTTAATCCAGCTCCACGTTACCATGCGCGCGATACGGCTATTGTTTTAGCAAAACAGGTTGGGGCAAAGGTAATTCTTGGAACGGCAACCCCAACCGTTGAAACCTTTTACAATGCCAGAAATGGCAAGTACGGGCTGGTTCAGATAATGGAGCGATACAGCGGTTTAGAGCTACCTGAAACCATGGTTATTGACACACGCGCAGCTCGTAAGCGTAAGCAGATGAAGTCNNGAGCAAGTTATTCTGTTTCAGAACAGGCGAGGTTACGCACCATTTATTGAATGCGCCGATTGTGGCTGGGTCCCTCACTGTGAGCATTGCGATGTAACTCTTACCTATCACAAGTACACCAACCAGC
Source organism: Bacteroidales bacterium UBA4073 (assembly GCA_002383425.1). Classification (GTDB taxonomy): domain Bacteria; phylum Bacteroidota; class Bacteroidia; order Bacteroidales; family Tenuifilaceae; genus Tenuifilum. Next base: position 23,772 of record DFYV01000105.1, read on the forward strand.
TTACATGCCATTACTGCGGTTATGCAATTGAACAACCCGGTTCATGTTTAGCTTGCGGTAGCACCAACCTTCAGCCAAAAGGCTTTGGTACCGAAAAGGTTGAGGATGATCTTGCCCTATTTTTCCCCGAAGCTGTTATTGAACGCATCGACCTTGACTCCACCCGTTCGCGTTCGGCTTATGAACGTATCATCTCGGGCTTTGAACAGGGTAAAATAGATATTCTGGTTGGCACCCAGATGATTACCAAGGGTCTGGATTTTGACAGGGTAAGCTTGGTTGGCATTTTAAATGCCGATAACATACTAAACTTCCCCGATTTCAGAGCATTTGAACGGAGTTTTCAGCTCTTCACACAGGTTAGTGGACGAGCTGGACGAAAAGGGAAACGGGGTTTAGTAATCATTCAAACAGCACAACCCGATCATCCAGTAATTAAAAGCGTTGTTGACAATAACTTTATTTCATTCTGGGAATGGCAGCTAACCGAACGGAATCGTTACCGTTACCCTCCTTTTTATCGTCTTATAAGAATAACACTGAGGCATAAGAGCAAGGAATTGCTGGAAAATGCAGCCGAAAGTCTGGCTAAAACCCTAAAACACTCCTTAGGTGAAAATGTACTGGGCCCTGAACCTCCAATTATACCCCGCATACAAGGCTTACACATCACTGAAATTTTGGTGAAAATTAAACGGGATGGAACCATTCCTCGCATTAAGGACTTTATAGGGCATAGTATCCTTATGCTAAGGCAAAACAAGAAAACCGCTCCAATTTTGGTATCGGTAGATGTGGATCCTTACTAAAGGTAATCGGCTTTTGACTGTTCACTGGCAGTAAAAGGGGCTATTGCACGGTGATAAATCCCTTGAACGTAAGCAATTGCCATACCGTAGTTGGTAACAGGAATTCCGGCTTCAACAGCTGGACGCAACCGGTTAATGAGCTGTTTACGGGTAATCATGCATCCCCCACACTGAATAACCAAGGAGTATTCTTTAATGTGGCGGGGTAATGCATCGAGCCCGGCAACAACATCAAATTCAAGCTGTTTGCCGGTAAAATTTGAAATCCAACGGGGTATTTTCACCCTGCCTATATCGTCGCACGATACATGGTGGTTGCAACTTTCCAGCAAGAGTATTCGATTGCCATCGCTTAACTCCGATATTTTAGGGGTACCTTTCAGGTAGCTATCAAAATCGCCCTTGAGCCGGGCAAGTAGTATGCTAAAGCTGGTAAGGGGTATATCGCGAGGTATTGAGGCATCGGCCTTAACAAATATCTGGCTATCGGTGATAGCCAGTGCAGGCTTAATCTGCGTTTTTCGTAAAAAAGCATCTACCTCTCGCTCTTTAAGAACCACGGCAATAGCATCATTATCCAGAACATCGCGGATGGCCTGCACCTGAGGCAGGATGAGCCGCCCTGCGGGAGCCTCGACATCAATAGGGGTTATGAGTAAAACGATATCACCATACGATATTAGGTCGCCAAGCAGGGTTGGGGTTCTGTACGACGATTCTGGTATTGCCTTCTTTATCAGGCTGATAAGGGTGTCGGGAGATGTTGGGGATTTGCAGCTTATATCTATAAAACCGGAATGTTTTTTGGTTATCAGGCTATTCTTAAAACCATCGCTTGCGGGTTCAATATCGCTCTTGTTGTGAACCACTATGTAAGGGGTGTCGGTTTTTACGAACTCGTTAACCAGCATATCCTCAAAATCGCCCCAGGTATTGGCCGTAACAACAAGCAATGCCAGATCGATATGGTTGATGGATTGAAGGGTTTTCTCAACCCTTTTTTGGCCAAGCTCGCCCACATCGTCAATCCCTGCTGTGTCAATAAAAATTACTGGGCCAAAACCCGTAATCTCAAACGACTTTTTGACAGGATCGGTGGTTGTGCCGGCAACATCCGATACAATGGCAACGTGTTGGCCTGAAAGTAAATTGATAAGGGAACTCTTACCGCTGTTCCTGCGACCATATATTCCTATATGGGGTTTATTGTCTTTCCCTTTCTGCATAAAGCTAAAGCTAATAACATACAAAAATACCGAAATATTTTCTTTAAATTAACCTGTAAATCAGAACAATGTTCAAATTATTTGGTTAACTTACTTTAATTTAACCCTTAAAAAGGAGAATAATGAAACGAAAAGTAATTGCAGCTACCATGATTATGACTCTATTGTGCATAAACCTGGTAACCGAAGCCCAAGTTGGTGGGTTTCTTAAAGATAAGACACAGAAAGCCGTTCTAAAAAATTTAAAACGTGACGACAACGAAACAAAGGTTGAAGATCAAAAGCAAGAGGAACAAGCACAGACTCAGGAAAACCCTAAACAAAATGCAGCTGACCAACACATGCAGCAAAAAATGATGGGCTTAATGGGTTTCAAAAATGTGAAGTTCGATCCAACCTACAGCTTTACATCGAGCATGAAAATGGATGTGGAAACTGTTGATTCAGCATCAGCCGAGGTAAACAAAGGATTATACGCCTTCTACTTCGATAAAAAATCACAAAACTTTGCCATGGAATTTGAGGTAGTGAACCAGGAAACAGGGCAAAAGGAAAAATCGCTGATGATTTTTGACCATAAAAACAACGCAATGCTTATACTAAGCGACAAAGAAGGAGAAAAGAGTGGTATAGCCATGAACTTTGAGCCTGATTCGGTTCAGCAGGCAGAGGGCAAAGATGAGATCGCTGAATCCGCTTCGCAGGAAGACCTATCTGCTTACAACATGTACTACAAAGCAACAGGAAAAACAAAGGAAGTGCTTGGGTACACCTGTAAGGAATATTTATATGAAAGCCCCGAGGGGAAAGTAAGCCTCTGGGCAACTAACGATATAAAATACAACTACTCCGATGCCTTTGGTCATATGAATGGGTTTCAAAACCTTGCAACTGGCGGAACAGCATACCTTTTAGGTACTGTCCTTGAAATGCATTTCAAGGATGCCGACTCTAATGCCCGAGCCGATTTCTGGGTTAAGGAATTTAACCCAAACACGGATAAAACCCTTAGGGTTACAGATTATCAGGTAGTTGGACTTTGAGGCGAGACGAAATAGCTGGTATATCAGCTAATACTTTTTGCTAGTTGATGGTTAATTGTTGTTCGTTGTTTGTTGTTCGGGAAAATAGTTGATGGTTGACCCTTCGATTTCACTCAGGGCAAGTGGTTGATGGTTAATGTGATAAAGATAAAGTTGATGATTGATAATTTCAAATTACGAATTACTAATTACTCTTTTTTACTTTTCCCTTTCTCTCCTTTTGTCATTCCGAACGAAGTGAGGAATCTGTGTTGAAGTTGATGGTTGAAACTA
>DFYV01000104.1:0-7991 GCA_002383425.1 Bacteroidales bacterium UBA4073
TTATAGGGTGATTCCTTTAAATCATAAAATTCTAGATAAACCTTCTATACAAAGCACAAAAGATATATTCAACATGTTATTTAATGAATATACTAAAGGTGGTATCGATAAAGTTTACCTGGTTTACAACATGTTTAAAAGTGCAGCATCGCAACAGCAAGTATCTGAACAATTATTACCCATAAGCTATACAAAATCAAAAAGTAAATCGAATCAACTTAAACCAATATTTGAACCGACACCTCAAGAATTAGTTCAAAAAATTTTACCTTACTACCTGTTGAATAAAATTCATTCTGCAATTCTTGAAAGTGTTACCGCAGAACATGGTGCAAGAATGACTGCCATGCTTCAGGCTACCGAAAATGCCACTGAATTGCACAGCCAACTACTCCTGGAATACAATAAAGCCCGTCAGGCATCGATTACAAGAGAGATTTTAGAGATTGTATCGGGTGCAAATGCACTTACCAGCAAATAAAAATACGGTTAATTCTTTTTAAGGTGAGACGAACTTACAATTGATAGTTGTTCGTTGCTCGTTGTTCGTTGATCGGGAAAATAGTTGATGGTTGATGGATGGTTCAAGGTTCAAGGTTCAAGGTTCAAAGTTCAAGGTTAACGATTAACGGTTCACGTTTCACGTTTCACGTTTGACAGTAAAACATGGTCTTGAACCTTGAACATTATCCTTTAAATTTACTTATCGGTTGAATGATTTTTATGTTTTACCGCCCTTTCAATTCCTGCAATAGCTTCAGAAACATTTATAATGTAATCGCCCATCTTTTCGGCCTCATTGAATAAATCGCTATATATTACCCCTGCTTGATATTTGTATTTATTCGATTCAATATTCTTTATGTGGTCTTCCTTCAAAAAAATAGTGAATTCATCTATCCTATCCTCAACGTCATAAACTGGACCTAAACTGATGGATACATTGCGTTGGCTAACCTCAAGGTTTCCCTTCATTATGTTTAAGGCTTCGTCGAGTAAATCGAACATTTTGTTGAGGTTATCGCGCATTTCCTGGTTAAACCAGATTTTTTGTTCACGTTTGCGTTTAAGGGTTCGTGCAATAGAGAAATTGCTATCGGCAATTGACTCAATTTCACTAATAATCCTGAATAAAGCCTGGAGCTTTCTTGAACTTTCGTCGCTAAGCTCATAGGTTGATACCTTGTTCAGGTAGGTTGCTATTTCAACCTCAACCCTATCGCTTATACCTTCGTATTTTTCGATACGTTGATATAAGGTATCGAATTCCTTATCATTGGTTTCGGCAAATAGCTGACGAACAAAACCAAACATTCTTTGAGTACGTTTGGCATAAGATATAACCTCTTTGTGGGCTTGAACAAGTGAAAGTTCTGCGGTTGTCATTAAACCAATATTGATGTGAACCAATCTAAAATCTTCATCATCATCCTTTTTAGCTGGGGTTACCCATGTAACCAATTTAACCAGTAAGGGAGTAAACCAAACAAGAATCAATGTGTTAATCAGGTTAAACGAAGAATGGAAGATGCTAAGGGCTATTGGAATATCATTTGGTTTATTATAGGGCGAAGATCCTGTAAAGTATTGTAGTATGTTGGCAATTGCATTGGTAAACGGGTAGAAAATGGCAAGCATCCACAAAACGCCTATTATATTAAAAAAGAAATGAGCGCGAGCCGCCCTTTTTGCCGAAACATTTCCAATTATGGCTGCAATGTTAGCTGTAATTGTTGTTCCAATATTTTCTCCGAGAACCATGGCTGCTGCCATATCGAATGAAATCCATCCCTGATTACACATGACAAGGGTTAAAGCCATTATTGCGCTCGACGATTGTATTGCAATAGTTAAAAGGGTTCCAATACCAAGAAAAAGAAGAATCGATAAAAATCCCATGTTGGTGTAGCTGGATAGAAAAGCAAACATTTCGGGATTTTGGTCGATTCGAGGAACTGAGATTTTCAGAAATTCTAAACCAATGAATAGAAGCGAAAACCCTATAAGAAACTCACCCCAGAATTTCGGGCTTTGCTTACGGGAGAATAGTAGAGGAAAGCCAATACCAATAAGTGGAATAGCCATTTGTATAACGCTAAACTTAAAACCAAGTAGGGAAATAAGCCAGGCAGTAACCGTTGTACCAATGTTAGCTCCCATTATTACTCCTATGGATTGCACTAACGATAGCAGACCAGCATTTACAAAGCTAACCACCATTACGGTTGTTGCTGACGATGATTGAATTAATGCTGTAACCAAAAAACCTGTAAGTATTCCAAAAAACCAGTTCGAAGTCATTGAGCTGAGTATAGCCCGTATTTTATCGCCAGCTACCTTTTGTAGCGATTCACTCATCATCTTCATGCCATAAAGGAAAAGCCCAAGCGAACCAATAAGATTCAGAAAATCAAGAAATCCGTACTTCATTTGATAGGTAATATTTTAATGGCCCAACAGATTTTAGGAATTTCTTTGCAAAGGTAATTGTTAACAAGTTAAATCAAAAATCATTATTTTGCGCAACAGTTTTAAAATGGCGTAGTCAACTTGTATGTTTGAGTCCAGTCTAAAAAGGTATTCTCGTCATTGCGAGNNTTCGTCGTGCCTCCTCGCAATGACGCGTTTGCTTTTGGCCTTTTTTGACTGGACTCATGTTTTATTCCTAATATTGCCTGTTAATTTTTAAAATCATAGTAATGTTTCACCGTTTAGCCAGAATAATACTTAAGAGACGTTTTTTCCTTGTTTCTGCTCTATTCATATTTACGCTATTTATGGGATGGCAGGCAACCAAGGTAGAACTATCGTATAAACCTACGCCTCTTGTTCCCAAGAACGATAGCGTTTTTATTCAGAACGAAAATTTTGCCAAACTTTTTGGGAAGGGTGAGAACATAATGATTATTGGAGTTACCGATTCAGCATTTTTTGAACACGAACGAATTTTACTCTGGGACGATTTGACCCGCAGGATAAAACAGGTGGACGGCGTTGAAAACGTGTTCTCGGTTATCGACATTATTACCCTACAAAAGGATACCATTTCCCGTAAATTTATTACTAAAAAGCTACTCAATAGCATTGAAACATTTAATGGCGATTCATTGAGTGAACAGGTAAAGAATCTCCCCTTTTACAAAGGGCTTATTTACAACGCCGAAACAAACACATATTTGATGCTTATTACCCTTAATAGGGAAAAGATGACAAAGGTTGACCGAATTAAGGTTATTAACCAAATAAAGGATGTTGCTGAAGGGTATGAAAACAAAACCGGAAATACTTTACACTATTCAGGTTTGCCTTACATAAGGACAGTGGTTGCTGAAATGATTAAGTTCGAAATGTTCCTTTTTCTTGGTCTTGCTGCTTTGGCAACCTCAATAATTCTTCTGCTCCTATTCCGGTCGTTCCGCGTTCTTTTTATATCATTAGTTGTTGTTGGTACCGCTGTGATATGGTCGCTCGGAACACTAACACTGTTTGGTTATGAGTTAACTCTGCTAACCGCCGTTGTGCCTCCTTTACTGATAGTGATTGGGGTACCAAACTGTATCTACCTTATAAATAAGTATCACTATGAATTTGTTCATCACCGAAACAAGATAAAGGCGCTTTACCGGGTAATTTACCGTATTGGAAGTGCAACATTTTTAACAAATTTGACTACTGCTTTGGGTTTTGTAACCTTTGTGTTTACTAAAACACAGATATTAAGGGAGTTTGGTTTGGTGGCTTTTCTTAATGTTCTTGGAATTTTCTTAATTTCTCTAATTGTTATTCCATTCTTTTTTAGCGTAAGCTCTTCGCCCAAAGAACGGCACTTGCTTCACCTGAGTCGAAATTCTTTTAAACAGGCAATTTCGCGCATTGTAATAACAACCTACTATAAGCGTAAATGGGTTTTTGCTATAACAGGTATAGTGTTACTGTTAGGAATACCTGGTACTATGCTGCTAAACGCCAATGGTTACATGGTTGACGATATACCGCGCAATCATCCTGTGCAGCGCGACCTCAAGTTTTTTGAACGTCACTTTACTGGAATAATGCCACTTGAGATTGTTTATAACACAGGGAAACCCAATGGCTATCAAAATTACTCGGTTTACCAAAAGGTCGATAGGTTGCAGGAAAAGCTGAGTAAATACCCTGAGCTATCAAAACCTTTTTCAATAGTAGAGATGGCTAAATTCGCCCGGCAGGCTTACTACAATGGCAGCGAGAGCCAGTACCGATTGCCCGGTCCCTTTGAGCGATCATTTATCATGTCGTATATACCCCGTAGCATTGGAGTAAGCGATGTGTATGCCCGAATGACCGATACCACCGGTCAGTATGTAAGAATTATGTACAACGTATCCGATATTGGTTCTAAAAAAATGGACGTGCTTTTGGATAGCATAAACAACGATATCAAAGTGGTTTTCAACGATGAAACCAAAAATGTTCACGTTGCAGGAGCAAGTGTGATTACAACTTATGGCATTAAGTACCTGGTGCATAGTTTGATATCAAGCCTCGGGCTTGCAATTGTTCTTATTGCCCTGGCAATTGCCTGGTTATTCCGAAGGTTTAAGATGGTGCTTTTTGCCATAGGTATAAACCTAATACCCCTGATTCTTACCGCTGCAACCATGGGGTATTTGGGCATAGAACTAAAACCAAGTACCGTTATTGTATTTAGCATTGCACTTGGCATTGCCGTTGATAATTCTATTCACTTTCTTTCAAAATACCGGCAGGAGCTACATCGCACTAATTTCAATATAAAAGAATCAATTTTTCATGCAATCCGTGAAACTGGCATTAGCATGATTTATACCTCAATTGTACTACTATTTGGGTTCAGCGTTTTTATTGCCTCCAAATTTGGCGGGACAAAGGCGTTGGGGCTTCTTGTTGCTATAACCCTTTTATATGCTGTAATTACTAATCTATTTGTGCTCCCTTCGGTATTAAGAGAATTCGATAAACCCAAACCTTCCAAACCGGAGGATGATGAGCTCGTAATGGAAATGAGCAGCGGGTTTGATGATGAGTAAAATGTAAATGCCATGTATTCGCTTGAATTGATTAACCAAAAAATTGAATCGGCCATTGAGCACCTCGATCTCAATGCTGAACCAAAGAATCTTTATGAACCCATCAGGTATATAATGGGAATGGGTGGAAAGCGAATTCGCCCTGCGCTGGTGCTTTCGGCATGCAATCTTTATACCGATGATATAGACCAGGCCATTCCTGCAGCTCTGGCTGTGGAGTTATTTCATAACTTCACACTGGTTCATGACGATATAATGGATAACGCCGAGGTACGACGGGGCATGATTACAATTCATAAGAAATGGAATCAAAATACAGCCATCCTTACAGGCGATGCCATGACAGTGCTTGCATATCAAATGTTAGCCCAGCTTGATGCTTCAATTCTCCCCATTATAGTAAATGTCTTCAACTCTTTTGCCATTGGGATTTGTGAAGGCCAGCAAATGGACATGGATTTTGAATCGCATGCCATGGTTACACGCGACGAGTACCTTAAAATGATTGAGCTTAAAACATCAATTCTTTTAAAAGGGGCCTTGCAAATTGGTGCTATAATTGGCGGAGCTACAAAGAACGACATTGAGCTGATTGGTGAATTTGGAAGATCGATGGGGCTTGCCTTTCAGCTACAGGACGATTTTCTCGATTGCTACGGCAATTCAAATGTATTTGGCAAACGTATAGGTGGTGATATTGTATCCTCCAAAAAAACAATGCTTTCAATTATTACGTCCGATTATCTGGATGTAAAATCAAGGAATGAATTTATTGCTTTGTATAACAGTAAAACTTTACCCGATGAGCTGAAAATTAGCAAGGTGATGGAGTATTACCATGTAGCTAACGTAAAGCAGGAGATGCTTAACCTGGTTGATTTATACTTTCAAAAGGCTAAACGTGCCATTGACTTGCTTAACGTGAAAGCTCCAAGGAGAGATGTGTTTTATCAAATACTCAATAAGCTTGTTGATAGAAAAAGTTGAAAATTTGCTAAAAAAAATTGATATTCAATAAAAATTTTGTAAATTTATCTACCTATTTATTGAACTAAAATGTAAATGTTATGGCCGAAAATAGCAATAAATATTTAATCCCTTGGGATTTTACACCTGTTGCAGAAAATGCACTTAAGCATGCCATAAAGCTTATAACTATTGCCAAAGAACCCATACAAATAGAGCTGGTACATGTTGTGCAAACTGGTGGTTTGTTCAGTAAAAGCAAGTTTTCCGAAGATGATGCCAGCCAAAAGATAAAGGATGACCAGCAGAGGATTTTAAACCAATATGGCGTAGAGGTTAAAACCCATGTTTTAGAGGGTAACCTTTTTGATACAATTAGTGAATTTGCCAGTGAAATAAATGCCGAAATGGTTATCATGGGCACCCATGGAATAAAGGGGGTACAAAAGCTTACAGGAAGCTGGGCATTAAAAGTAATTGCCGGCTCTGAAGTACCTTTTTTGGTTGTTCAGAACGAACCAAACATGGAAAAGAACTTTGATCACATTGTTATGCCAGTTGAATTTAGGGATGAAGATAAAGAAAAAATTCAGTGGGGCATCCGCTTTGCCAAGCTGTTTGGCTCAAAAATCCATGTTATAATACCCAATGCTTTCGATTCAGGCGTTCAAAAGAAAATAAACAACAATTTGGCTTTTGCCAAAATGCACATTGAGTCCAGCGGGTTAGACTGGGAAATTCACAACGCTGCGAAAGGTAAAAGCTTTCAGGAAGAAATTGTTAATCTTGCCGTCGATATTGAGGCAGGTCTCATTTTTGTTATGACAACACCCAATATCGATTTTACTGATTTTGTTTTTGGCGCTCAGGAACAATACATTATTGCTAATAAAGCAAAAATCCCTGTACTTTGCATTAATCCGGGTACCCTAAGAATTTAGAATCTTTCGTATCGATATTAATTTTTGAATAGTTGAGTATGCTTCGAAAACCACGAAGGCACGAAGGCAAGAAAGTATGAAGGCACGATGGCACGAAACCACAAAGGCACGAAAGCACGAAGGCACGATAGCACGAATTATGAAAAGAGATGAATTAACCCCGTTGAAAACAACTTTAATAAACATTAAATACGTAAATAAATTTATGACAATAAATTAATACCGTTTAATACTATGCTGGATTGAATGCTGATACTTGAATTGTTTCACAGAGTTACACTATGTACACACAGAGTTACGCAATGTATTACTCTGTGAGACTTTGTGATACCTCTGTGCTACTCTGTGTAACTCAGTAGTAAAAAAATTACAAAATGAAGGTTTAATAACCACTTAGACACATAGTACACTAAGAAACACTTGGTGAACCCCAGTGACCTCAGTGCCTCAGGGGTCAATTCTTATAAAAATTCTTTTTGTGAATTAACTAATTTTGCGACATTTTAACCACGTTGTATATGTGCTTAATTTAAACACATTGTGCTTTATCATATAAATTATCCTAATAGGTTAATTTGATATTACGTCAGGATATCTGAATTTTATAATCAATTTTATATAAATATATAATATCATGATATATTGATTTTAATTAAATAATATTTAATGCATTACTTTAACTTTTGGCGGTATTTAGTGTTCTCATCGTCGTATATGCTTAGGTAGCTTAGGTAGCGCGATGGAGCAATTTTACCTTTATCAACTGCCTCAATTACCGCACAACCAGGCTCGTGGATGTGTGTACAGTTATAGTATTTACATTGGCTGGAAAGTTTAAAAATTTCAGGGAAGTAATGGTATAGCTCATCTTTTTCGATATCAATAAGTCCAAAACTCTTAATGCCTGGTGTATCAATGATAAAACCACCGTTACTTAATTCAAAAGTTTCACTGAAAGTTGTGGTGTGGCGCCCCTTGAGGTGAGCGCTTGAAATTTCAGCGGTTTTTAAATTTAGCCGGGGTTCAATAGCGTTAA
>DFYV01000104.1:8019-13523 GCA_002383425.1 Bacteroidales bacterium UBA4073
ATGTAATTTTCGAGTAAAGGTTGGTGCAATGTATCTATTAAATCTATTTTATTGAATACAATGACTGTTGGAATTCTGTACGCTTCGGCTGTAACCAGGTAACGGTCGATAAAGGCAAGCTGTGTTTCGGGTTGGGTAATTGTAACAACCAGCAAGGCTTGATCGATGTTGGCTGCAATGATGTGCGCTTCGCGCGATAGGTTTGTAGCTTTGCGAATGATGTAATTTTTACGTTCCTGTATCGATGTTATAAGACCAACACCACTGGTATTCAGTTCAATATTTACCCAATCGCCTACTGTAATGGGATTAGTGGTTTTTATTTCGTTTAATCTAAGCCTTCCGCGGGCAATACAGTCAACTACTTGACCATTGTTCAGTCGAACCCTGTAATGGTTACCGGTACTTTTTAGCACTAATCCCTTTTCCATTAACTGAAAATTATGGTACTACTCTTATTTTAGTGGTTAAATATTTATATTATATAAAACACTGTTTAAATATAGTTATAAATGTGGTTAAAATATTGTTTAAATATTGTTTTTTTTGATTGATGCAATATAGTTGCTCATTTTTACAGCTAGTTTTTTTGCCTTTTTCGAAATATTTTCAAATGCATCCTTCGTTATGTATCCTAATTCAAAAGCTATCTCTGTTTGGCAAACAATTTCCATTAATGAGCTATACGAAACATTAATAAAGTGTATTTTCTCATGGCAACCATTTCTGCTTGTTCCTTCTGCAATATTAGATGCAACTGATACTGCGCTCTATTTATTTGCTGTACAAGAACATGCTTTTCATCTGAGGGAAAAGAGCTGCTTAACTTATAAATATCCTTTACCAACTCTTTTGAAAGCTGATAAATTTCCAACTTCTGAAAACTAAAATACAACATATAAACTACGTTAAACTATATTTTAACTACATATAAACAAATTGCAAATTATCATTAAATTGGTGGTAGAACCAAAATTATAAACTTTCGCTTAGCGGTTTAAAACCGTTTCCAAGAATTTCGTTAGCATCAATTACCGTGATAAAGGCGTTGGGATCAATTTGCTGAATGTAATCCTTAAGCATGTAAACCTCGCGACGTGAAACATTGGTAAAAATCATTTTTTTATCGTGACCGGTGTACATCCCCTGAACGTTAATTATGGTACCGCCACGCTCGATGTCGTAAATAATTTTATTCTTAACATCCTCGTACCTATCGGTAATTATGAATAGGGCTTTATCGTAGCTAACACCCTGAATTGTCATATCAATTACTTTTCCGGTAACATAAATTACCACCCATGAGTATAAAGGAATTTTCCAATCCTGAAAAGCTACCAGTGCCAGCAGCACAATGGTTGAATCAACGTAAATCATGAGTTGACCAAGCGGGAGACGGGTGTACCTGGCAATAATCATTGCAATAATGTCCGAACCACCGGATGTAGCTTTAGATTTAAATATTAAACCCAAACCAAACCCAATGAGAACGCCTCCAAAGATTGATGATAGTAGCATGTCGTCAACCAAAGGGTTATAACCCAACCAGAGGTGTAGTACATCAATAAAAACTGACGACAAAACAAATCCAACAACTGTTTTAATTCCAAACATTGGTCCAAGCACCCTTATACCAATTATGGTAAGAGGGATGTTAAGTAGCAAGCCTACCGTTCCAATGGGGAGACCATTGGGAGCCCAGGAGAACAACCCTTGGGTAAGGTAATGAACTATAATACCTATACCATAAACGCCCCCGGGCGCAATACGGTGTGGGTCAATGAAGAGCACAAAACCGGCAGCAAGTATAAATGCCCCTACAAGAATCAAGGCATACGCCTTGAACCATTCCTTACTAAATAGTTTTTCCTTGGTTACGTATGTCATAGCTTTTATGTTGTTTTATATTCTGTTAAAAACGGCTTGTATTTACGAAGTCCCAACCTGTACTGAGCGAAGTCGAAGTATCGAAGTTTCCCGAAAGTCAAGCGAAGTGCAGCGTGAATACTTCGTTAGGCGCAGTGGTGAACCTTCGTAAATACAATCCCGCCAAGGCGGGACAAAGTCATTTTCCCTCTCCTTTCGAAGTGATTACGGATTTTGCAACAATTTTTGTCAATTCATTAGCTTCGTCCTCCAATGCTTTTAATTCATCGCCTGAAATTAAGCTGGTTCTCTCCACCAGTCTAAGCCAATATAATGACTCTCGTAATTCTTTCAAAACCAGCTGCACCTTATGTATGAAATCTGCTTTGCTTTCTGCCTCATATGCTTCTTCATAATTCGCTCCAGAGGATGAAGCAGCGCACATTAGTTGATTTGCCATGTACCGTCCAACAGCAGTTCTTTTAAGTTTAACGGTCAATTTAATGCTACTTGTCGCAAAGTCTAATAATCGTTCCGATAAATTTGTTCTGTTTTGCATTTTTCAATTTGCATTTTGCATTGAGCCATTGCGCTTAACGGTCAATTACTGTACTAATCTTATTTACTATGGTTTCTGGTTCGATCCGTGTTAAACATGCGTAATCCTTTCTAAAACAGGGTTTATTTCCGTAAATTGAGCAGGGACGGCAGTAAAGGTCGATTTGAACGGCATTGCTGGGATTTTGTTTCCATCCGTAAAAACCAGCGTAGGGGTGTGTAGCCCCCCAAATACTAATAACGGGTGTATTTACCAGCGAGGCAAAATGCATATTTGCCGAGTCCATGCAAACCATAACATCGAGGTTTGAAATTATTTTTAGCTCGTTAGTGATGCTGTACTTACGCGCTATGGAAACTGTATTGGGATACTTTTGTGCCCAACTTTCAAGGATTTGTTGTTCTTGACCTCCACCTCCAAAAAGAATGATTTTATTTACTTTTGATGCAGTGAGTATGCTCAACACGCGTTCCATCTGGTCAAGAGGGTATATTTTCCCTTTATGCTTGGCAAAAGGGGCAATGCCTATCCATCGTTTGTCCTTGTAACCTAAATGAATTGTAATATTCTCCGGAAGGCGGGCTTCGCGGAAAAGGTAGTCGAATTCGTTGTCAATGGAATACCCAAGGTTGCGTAGTGTATCCATGTAGCGTTCTGATGTGGTTTTGAGGGGGACCAGTACTTTATTCTTTAGCCTAACAAGCTTTCGTTTTTCGCTTCGTCCCTTGTCTATAACCGCAATTCTTTTAATACCTGAAATCAAAAACAGACTTCGAAGTATTTTACTTCGGATAACATCGTGTAAATCGGCCAGAGCCTCAAAGCGATCAATTTTTCGAATATCCGAGTACAATCGCCATATTCCAAATAATCCTTTATGTCGCCCTTTTGTGTTTGCTTCTATGAAAAGTACACCCGGAATTTGATTCACAATATCGCGTGCAAAACCCTGCGATACAAAAGTAACCTGAACATCGGGATGGTTTTTTACAAGTGACCAGATTGCAGGAACGGTCATGGCCACATCGCCAATGGCGCTGAGCCTGATTACCAGAAGTTTTTTGGGATACCTATTAACTTTTCTGTTGTTTTGCTCCATAGAGTACTGGGTTAAGAGATGGGTCGTTGTACATTTTCATCTGTTTGTAAACCTTCATGTACTTGCGTCCCTGCTCAATGTCGGCGAGTAGCTGATCGATGGCCGTTGATAAATCGACCCTTTGCTCAAGCAAAACATTAAGTTTTTTTTGACAGCTATCGATATGCTCCTTAGGAGCATCAATGCGGTTTACTTCCTGTTGCATGTGGTAAATTTTAAGGGCAAGTATCGACAGGCGGTCAATTGCCCATGCAGGACTTTCGGTATTAATGGTAGCGTTGGGTTGAGGCTTTATATTTTTAAATTTTTGGAGGAAGTAGCTATCAATCATTTCAACCAAATCGGTTCTATCCTGATTGGACTTATCGATACGGCGTTTAATTTTTAGCGCTTCGACAGGTTCAATATTGGGATCGCGAATGATATCTTCAAGGTGCCACTGTACAGCATCAATCCAATTTTTTGTGAATAGTGAAAATTCAATAGTTCCTGGTTCGTATGGGATTACTGGTTGTGCGTCAACATTATCGATAGTGTGGTAGTATTGGGTGCAATCCCAAAAAATCTTGTTGCAAAGCTGGCTGAAATTCATACCCCTTAAAATTTTGGTTAAACTACTAAATTACAATTATTTTACTATTTGGTATTCATTTTTACGATTCGGTACAGCTTGTCAGCTCTACGCACCTTTTCGGGAACAGGAATAGAGCATTTAATGCCCTTGGGTGAAAATTCGGCTGGTTTTTCATCAACATGAAGTTCTTTAACCTCATACTCCATTACTCCGGTAGTTGGCCCAATAATTAGAATTTTATCGTTAAGGTGAAGTTCCGATGCCTCAACGGAAATTTCGGCCACCCCTAGTTTAGAAAAATAGTTTGTAATCTTACCTACATACTGTTTGCGTTCGGTGGCAATATTCCCATACGAATTACTCCATTCGCCAAGCCTACGCCCAAGATAGTAACCATCCCAGAATCCGCGATTGAATACCGTGGATAAGCGTTTCATCCAATTATCAATTTTACCGGGTGTGTATGAGTCTTCGCAAATTGCTGTTACGGCTTCGTTATAGCATTGGGTTACCGTTTTTACGTATTCCGGACCTCGAGCCCGACCCTCAATTTTAAGAACCCTAACCCCAGAATCAAGTATTTTATCAAGAAAGTTAATGGTGCATAAATCCTTTGGCGACATGATGTACTCGTTGTCTATTTCGAGTTGGGAACCAGTTTCGTTGTCGGTAACGGTGTATGACCTGCGGCATATTTGAAGACAAGCTCCCCTGTTTGCCGATGAGTTGGCCTCATGTAAGCTCAGGTAGCATTTTCCCGAGATAGCCATGCAAAGTGCCCCATGGACAAAAAGTTCAATTTTAATGGGTTTACCGCTTGGTCCGGTGATATTTTGCGAATGGATATTCTGGTAAATGGTTTTTATTTGTTCAAGGGTGAGTTCACGCGCTAAAACAACAACATCAGCCCACTGGGAGTAAAACTGGATAGCCTCTGTATTACTTATGTTTAGTTGGGTTGATAAATGTACTTCCATTCCTTTTTGCCTTGCGTAGAGCATGGCTGACTGATCGGAAACGATGAGTGCACTTACGCCAACAGCTGAAGCTGTGTCGATAATTTGGCGCATGTCAGGGATATCAGTATCGTAAATAACTGTGTTTACGGTAAGGTAAGTTTTAACGTTGTTTTTCCTGCAAATACGAACCACTTCGGGTAAATCGTCAACAGTGAAGTTGATCGACGATTTTGCTCGCATGTTAAGGTTGCCAACACCAAAGTAAACAGAATTTGCCCCACCCTGTATGGCTGCCATTAACGACTCAAAATTGCCTGCCGGAGCCATTACCTCAATTTCCTCACGTTTTAGCATTTGCAAATTTTTTGCAAAAATAGGAAATAAATTGGTAGAGGAAGGTAGAGGAAAATAGATGAAGTAAGAGGAATTTTGGGACAATGGCTCAAT
>DFYV01000103.1:0-2000 GCA_002383425.1 Bacteroidales bacterium UBA4073
TTCAAGGTTCAAGGTTCAAGATTCAAGATTCAAGATTCAAGATTCGTAATTCGTAATTCGTAATTTGAAATTCAAAAGATATCAACCATCAACCGTCAACTTCAACACAGATTCCTCACTTCGTTCGTAATGACAAAAGGAGTAAGGCAAAAGTAAAAGGTAAAAAAGCGTAATTCGTAATTCGTAATTTGAAATTCAAAAGATATCAACCATCAACTATTTTCTCGAACAACAAACAACGAACAACGAACAACTATCAGTCATCAACCATCAACCGTCAACTGTGATCTCTTAACACCTCAAAAAATTAACAGGGGCAGGGGTTGAAATAATCAGCCTAAAACGATGCGATTATTTCGATATACCATTAACTTTGCTTTAAAATTTTGAGGTAACAAGCCAAAAACATCACCTATGAAATTGTTAAAAGCAATTGATATGTTTGGGGAATACGTTCTTTTGCTGAAAAAGGTATTCTCAAAACCCGAAAAGCGAAAGGTTTACTACAAGGAAACCATAAAGGAGATTGAAAAGTTAGGCCTGCAATCCGTTGGAATTGTGACAATTATATCGGTATTCATGGGTGCGGTAATCACCCTGCAAACCGCATACAATATGGAAAATCCATTTATACCCATGTACCTCATTGGCCTTGGAACGCGCGATAGCATGTTGCTTGAGTTTTCATCAACAGTTATTGGGCTTATTTTGGCAGGGAAGGTTGGTTCAAATATTGCCTCAGAAATAGGTACTATGCGGGTAACCGAACAAATTGATGCCTTAGAAATTATGGGCATTAACTCTGCCAGCTTCCTTATACTTCCAAAGATTGTGGCAACCATCTTTTTTAATCCTTTTTTAACAATTCTAAGCATGATTGTGGGGATTGTTGGGGGATGGCTGGTTGGAGTTCTTACAGGAGTAGTATCCCCTCAGGAATATATCGATGGGGTGCAGTATGCCTTTATCCCCTTTTACATAACCTACTCGCTTATAAAAACCGTTGTATTTGCCTTTCTGATTACAACCATATCGGCTTTTTACGGGTACAGGGTGCAGGGTGGCTCGTTGGAGGTTGGTCGTGCCAGTACCCAAGCTGTTGTGAGTAGCAGCATTTTTATTCTTTTTTTTAATCTTCTACTTACCCAACTATTACTGTCGTGATTACCGTTAAGAATCTTAGCAAAAAATTTGATGGCCGACCTGTTATCGAGGGCATTAGCGCAACCTTTGAAAAGGGTAAAACTAATCTTATCATTGGTCAAAGCGGTTCGGGTAAAACCGTACTGCTCAAAAGTATTGTTGGCCTTCATGAGATTGACAGTGGCGAAATTTACTACAACGATATCCGCTTTGATTCTCTCAACTTTAAGGCAAAGAAACAGGTCCGTCAAAAAATTGGCATGATGTTTCAGGGCTCTGCCCTGTTTGACTGGGCAACGGTTGAGGAGAACATAATGTTCCCGCTCGATATGTTCACTGTAATGACAAAGGAACAAAAGCTGGAGCGGGTAAACTTTTGCCTGAAACGGGTGAATATAGTTAATTCCAATAACCTTTACCCGGCCGAGATTAGTGGTGGCATGAAGAAACGTGTTGCCATTGCCCGTGCTATTGCCCTTAACCCTGAGTTCTTGTTCTGTGATGAACCCAATTCAGGGCTTGACCCCAAAACCGCTGTGGTTATTGATCAGCTGATCAAGGAAATCACCATAGAATACAATATTACCACCATAGTTAATACCCATGATATGAATTCCGTAATGGGTATTGGCGATAAGATAATATTCCTTTACCAGGGTAAAAAGTGGTGGGAAGGTAGCAAAGACAATATTTTGGATTCCGATAATAGGGAGCTGAACGATTTTGTCTTTTCCACTGAGCTCACCCGAAAGATTAAAGGGGTTTAGATCGGCTTGTAGGCACGAAGTTACGATTTAACGGGATTCCCCGAAGGCAAGATAGTCGCTTCGCTCCATATAAATTTGAGTTTGCTCCGA
>DFYV01000103.1:2060-10261 GCA_002383425.1 Bacteroidales bacterium UBA4073
AATAATTCATTAAGTTAAACAGTATAAGCACTTTATATTCATTTGTATTTGTGTTTTTACAATATCATAGGTGTTTCATTAATTTCGTAGTAGAACCATCTTTTTAAACGCAAAAGTCGCAAAGGAGTCGCAAAGGTCGCNNGTCGCAAAGGAGTCGCAAAGGCGCAGAGTTTTTTCTTTGCGTTCTTTGCGTAAAAACTTTGCGTTCTCATATGTTTGTTCTTTGAAATATTGTCATATTTTTTGTTATGGAAATATGTTTACTTTACGGGCAATTATGGTCTGCGTCTTAGGTCAGTTGAACCTGTCGCAAAGTTTATTATGCTCGTCAGGTAAAAATCGGGAAATAACTTGGTTCTTAGAAACCGCATTTACGAGGCTGATGTTACCTGGCATTTATTAACAAACCTAAAAAACTGGAGCTATGAAAAGATTTTATTTAGGCGGAGATGTCAGTAAAGGGTATGCCGATTGGACTATCCTTTCAGAGAACAAGAAACCTATTCTGGACAATTTCCAGTTGGATGACACCTATGATGGCCATTGTAGGTTATATGCCATACTTAAGTCATACTTTGATAGGTATCCCGATCTGGAAATGTATGCAGCAGTTGAAAGCACTGGCGGTTATGAAAACAACTGGGTTAACAGCTTAAAAGGCTACCAGAAAATGTTTAACATTAAGGTGGCCAGGTTAAACCCACTGGGCGTTAATTTCAATCAAAAAGCCAGTATGGGCAGGAATGTGACTGATGCTACCAGTGCTCACAGCATTGCCGAGTACATAATTAATTTCCCTGATAATGTTCAGTATGACCAGGATGAGAAATGGAAGACCCTTAAGCGTCACTGGAATTTTGTTGAGATGCAAAAAAAGCAAAGAACGCAAGCCATTAATCAGCTGGAAACGCTTTTATACAGTGCCAATCCAACACTGATGCGTTTTAAAGACGACAAGTTTCCTAGCTGGTTACTGGAGCTGATCATACTATGCCCAACGGCCAAAAAGTTTTCCAAGGCAAAACCAGAAAGACTGGCTAAAATTCCTTACCTGACATTGGGCAAAGCCAAAGCACTGGTAGAAGAGGCAAAGCAGTCCATTGCATCTGCAACTGATGAAAATACCGAGATGTTGGTTAAACAAGTTGCCCTGCAAATAAAAAGCTGCACCATGAATATCAAAAGTCAAATGGCACTTATAGAAAAAGAGTTTAGGTGCCCGGAAATTGATATTTTAACGTCATTTAGCGGTATTGGTACCACTTCTGCCATAGGCTTGCTACTTGAAATAGGCACCATAGAACGTTTCCCCAATGTGAAAAGTATTTGTTGTTTTTTTGGTTTACACCCTAAATTCAAGCAAAGCGGGGATAAGGTAATTGGTGTTAGAATGAGTAAGCAGGGAAGCAAGAACATGCGTAAGATACTATTTAATATTACCAAGACTGCCATTGTACATAATCCCCTGATAAAGGAGCTGTATGAGAAAAAAGTTGCCGAAGGTATGACAAAAATGGCTGCCATTGGGGTTTGCATGCACAAAATTTTGCGTATTGTTTATGGTATGCTAAAACACAATAAACCGTTCAACCCGGATACCGATAAACAAAACAGGGAACGTTCTGTGCAAAAGTTACAGGAAGATAAGCTGCAACATTTTGCCTGGATCGAAAAAAGCAGGAAATACCAGAAGTTTGACAGTAAAGCGCCCATTTCAAAAAGGCAAAGTAAAAAAAGAAAGGAACACGTTTTGTCCCAATGTGAAGTAACACACAGTGCGGGATCTACGCATTCCTTTCATTGCCCCTCTTAAACACCAAAAGTACTAATTGTTTATGTACTATGCAAACATTTTTCAGAGTAAAATATTACCGGGTTTTTCCCGATTTCAATATGTCAAAGAGCATAAAATTTTTTTTAGCTAAACTTGACTTTAAACGAAATAACTTTGCGGTTTCTTTTTATCATCTGTTTATATTTTCATTATTTCATCCGAAAATAATTTATTAAGATAAACAGTATCAGCACATTAACATCATTCGTGTTTGTGTTTTTATAATATCATGGGTGTTTCATCTGTTTATATTTTCATTTTTTATCCAAAAAGGAATACCGAATAGTTACAATCATGCTCGTGTGTGTCTAAAATCCGTTATTGGTGTTTCACTTTTCATATTTGAGTCCGGTATAAAAAGCATGTTTTATTTTAGCAAGACTAGTTATGTTATTAATTGTCAGCATTATAAAAAAAGTTGTGAAACTTGTTTTAACTTTATTCACCCTGTGAAATACCCTATTAAATATTTTGCTTTTGCAAAAGAAAATCAGAAATTTTATTCAACAGGGTAATTTTGCCAAGCAAAATTATTTCACAGGGTAAACTTTATAAACTTTACGAACTTTATAAACTTTATGAACTTTATGAACTCTAATTCGTAATTCGTAATTCGTAATTCGTAATTCGTAATTTCTAATCTGTAATTTCTGCCTTCTAATTAATTTGCATTCTGCACTGTGAATTGAGCCATTGCGCATAATATTGTTTACCCGTGCATTTTTATCCATTCCAACTTTTCGGGCTCAACTATCTCGATACTAGCACCCTCGATACGAATAATATTATCGCGGCGGAATTCTGAAAGTATTCGAACCACGTTTTCAACCCTCATATCAACTAGTTCAGCAATTTCACGGCGTGATATGGGTAGGTTGAATTTAGCTGACTTGTAAATCTCTTTGCTTAGGTAGCTAAGTATAAAGGCTACCCGACCCCGGAGTTGTCGCATTTCAAGATTGAGGCGGGTACCCATCATTAAATCCGAAACCTGCGATATTTTTTCCAGCAACGTCATCGCAAAGTTGCTGTTGGCATTTATTAGGTCCATTACAAAGGTATAGTCAACACAGCAGTATTGGCAGTCTTCGATGGCGATTATATTGTAGTTATAGTTTTTTGAGGAAAATATGCTCAGTAATCCTACAAAATCGTTTGGGGTGGCTATGCCAATTATTTGTTCCCGTCCTACGGAGTTTACACGCGTAAGTTTTGCCAGCCCAACTCTTAAAAAAATAGCTCCTTTTACAGGATTTCCTTGCTTAGCTATAGCTTCGTTTTTTTTAGCAAAATTGAAGGTTTTATTAATGGTTAGCTGATCAAGCTGCTCATCGTTTAGTATTGAAAAAATCGACGATCGAAAGCTACATTCGGCACAAACGCTGCCCATGCAGGTATTCTCATTCATACTCAACGTATTGTTATTTATCAGTTTTGTTTTTTATCAACAGCTGTAAAACTAATGCTTTTGTTATTAATAACGTAATTTGTACTGATAATTTGTTAACAATCCTGTAAACATTAAATATGAACAAATGAAAAAGATAGTGATTCTGGGAGCAGGAACAGGTGGTACCATAATGGCCAACAAACTCCGAAAAGCGTTGGAACGCGATGAGTGGAGTATTACTGTGGTTGATAAAGACCCTAACCATTACTACCAACCCGGCTTCCTGTTTATTCCTTTTGGAATTTACAACAAGTACGATGTGATTAAACCTAAAGCGAGTTTTATTCCGGCTGGTGTAAAGTTTATTATTAATGAGATTGAGAGGGTAGAACCCGACAAGAGTACCGTTTACCTTACCAACGGACAAATACTTGAATACGATTTCTTAATAGTTTCCACAGGTACACATATAAAACCTGATGAAACTCCAGGTTTGCTGGGCAGGGAGTGGCGCAAGAGCATTTTCGACTTTTACACCCACGAGGGTGCGGTTGCCTTACATCACTTCCTGAAAACATGGGAGGGAGGCGATATGGTTATTAACATTGCTGAACTTCCCTTTAAATGCCCGGTTGCCCCGCTCGAATTTGCTTTCCTGGCCGATGAGTTCTTTGTTAAAAAGGGAATTCGTGAAAAGGTGAATATCTACTACACAACACCCCTATCAGGAGCTTTCACCAAGCCAAAGTCATCAAAAATGCTTGGGGAACTACTAAAGGAAAAGAATATTCATATTATCCCCGACTTCTACCTGGAACGCGTGGATGATGAAAACAAAAAGATAATCTCATTCGATGGTCGGGAGGTTAAATTCGATTTGCTTTCAGTTATTCCGGTTAACATGGGTGCCGATTGGGTAGCCCGAAGCGGCATGGGCGACGACATGAATTACATTGCTACAGATAAGTACACCCTTAGGGCCGATAAGTGGGAAAATATTTTTGTGATTGGCGATGCCAGCAATATACCTACCTCTAAGGCAGGATCGGTAGCTCACTTTTCTTCCGATGTAGTATTCGAAAACCTTATGGCAGCTATCGAGGAGCGACCCCTGATTGCCAGGTTCGATGGTCACTCCAACTGCTACATCGAAACAGGTTTCGGTAAGGGTTCCCTTATCGACTTTAACTACGAAACCGAACCGCTTCCGGGTACTTACCCATTGCCAGGCATTGGCCCCTTTGGTTTACTTAGTAATACCCGAATAAATCATTATGGAAAGGTGATGTTCCGGTGGATATACTGGCATTTGCTATTAAAGGGCAGGGAGTTGCCACTTGAATCGCAAATGACTATGGCCGGTAAGGAATTTTAATTTGGTTTGACATGGATAATAGCTTGCAATTACAGGTTGATGAGCTCAACCGTAAGATGGACCTGGTGCTGGAACTGCTTGCAAAGCAACAGGAGCGAAGCGAGGTGGTTGACGATCTGGTTGAGGATCTGAATATTGTGGCCAAGGATGCCTTTCAAACCGCTGTGGATGAGCTAACGGTTCAAAGCATTAAGATTGATAGCGAAGACTTACGTTACCTGGTTTTTAAACTGCTTCGCAACGTTAAAACCTTTGGCGAGCTCATGGATATGATGGAAAGCCTTATGGACTTGATCCACGATTTTGGACCAGTGGTTCACGATGCCGGCATATCCATAACAAAGGCATTGGATGATCTTGACAGGCAAGGTTACTTTAGCTACTTTAAACAGCTGGGCTTACTGGCCACTGAGTTTAAGGAGAACGTAACTGAAGATGATATCGCTCGCCTACGCGAAAATATGCCAGCTCTTGGCATAATGCTTCGTAGCCTAACCCAACCAAAGGTTATGAATGCGTTAGCACAAATAACCCAAACCCTTTCGGGTATGGAAATGAACGAAACTATCGACAATAAATCGCTGGTCGGGCTTGCCCGTCAGGTAAGTAAACCCGATGTTCGGAGAACGCTATCGTTTACGCTTCGGGTACTTGGAGAACTTGGTAAAGTAAAGAATTAGTAAAAACCTCAAAAAATAGATTAAGCTATGGCACAAAAAGTTTATGCAGGTAAAACCATTAGTGTGACTGACGATGGTTACCTAACCGATCCCAATCAGTGGACAAAAGATATTGCCGTTGAAATTGCTAAAGAGGAAGGCATTGAGCTAACCGACAAGCATTTTGCAGTTATTGAATACATTAGGGAAAAAACACTTAAGGGCGATGCTCTTACCATTCGTACCATTGGTAAATCGGACGTTATTGATACCAAAGGCTTTTATGAGCTGTTCCCGGGTGCTCCCCTGAAAAAGGCCAGCCGTATTGCTGGAATTGCTAAACCTACAAGTTGTGTTTAACCCTTTAAATGATTAAATTATGGCAAATGTTCAGGACCACCCAATTAAAAAGGTGATGATAATTTGTTCCAAGGCTAACATTGAGGATGTGTATGCAGCCCTGGTTATGACAAATGGCGCCGTGATGGAAGGTATTGAGGCAAAACTGTTTTTTACTTTTTTTGGTCTCGATGCCATCACCAAGAAGCACATGAAAAAGTTGCATACTGCCCCCGTGGGTAATCCCGGTTTACGTATGCCTGGCGGACTGCCTTTCCCAACCCTTCTGGGAATACTGCCGGGAGTTGAAGCAGGTGTTTCGGCTATGATGAAGAGCCAAATGGAAAAGGTCGATATCCCCACTGTTGATGAGTTCCTGGAACTCATAACCGCTGGTGGCGGTGAGATTTATGCCTGCAAGCTGGCTGTTGAAATGTTTGGCCTCAAAAAGGAAGATTTCAGCGAGCATGTAAAGGATATTATCACCATTGGCCAGCTGTATGAGTTAGCCGCCGGTGAGGGCACTCAAATCATTTTTGTATAGGCATATAGTTCCCTTTAAATATTTTACATTCACCACTAAGAACACTTAGGGCGCAGAAAATTTTCTGAATGCTCTAGGTGTTTTTAGTTGATGGTTGATGGTTGATGGTTGATGGTTCAAGGTTCAAGGTTGACGGTTATTCGTTGTTCGTTGTTCGTAAATGTAGTTGATGGTTGATGGTTGATGGTTCAAGGTTCAAGGTTCAAGGTTGACGGTTATTCGTTGTTCGTTGTTCGTAAATGTAGTTGATGGTTGACGGTTCACGGTTCACGTTTAACGTTTAACATTTAACGTTTCACGTTTCACCTTTCACTTTTCACGATTCACGTTTCACTTTTCACGTTTCACGTTTCACGTTTCACGATTCACGATTCACGATTCACGATTCACGGTTTTCAGCTTAAAAGCGATTGTAAAACCTTTGTGAGCAACCCATACGCAACTCCAATAGCCTCTTCCGATGGATTAAAATCGGGACGGTGTAGCTGTGGATTTTTCATGTTCCGATACCCCGTACCTACCCTGAAGTACACCGAAGGGGTAAGGTTGCTGAAGTACGCAAAATCATCGGTGGTCATACGGGGTTCAAGGGCAACCACGTTTTCGGGCCCAAAAAGTTCAGTTGCTTTATTTTTAACAGCTTGTGTAAGTTCAGGGTTATTGTAGATTGATGGATATCCTTCACGGATTTCTACCTCACATCCAGCCCTGTGTGATGCTGCAATTCCCATTGCCATTTCGCGAATAAGCTTATGGGCTTCGTGACGCCATGCCTCATCCATGGTACGAAATGTCCCGGCAATGCTAACCTCATCGGGTATTACATTTGTCGCTCCAAGGGCTTCAACCTTTCCAAACGACAGGACTGTTGGAATGAGCGGAGGGGCTTTCCTGCTAACCAGCCCCTGAAGTCCAAGAATAATTTCCGAAGCACAAACAACCGGATCGACTAACAGGTGTGGTAGGGCTGCGTGTCCACCTTTTCCTTTTACGGTGATGTAAACCTCATCGCCCGAAGCCATGTATTTACCGGGGCACACCCCCACCTTACCCACCTCGAGTTCGGGTAGTACATGCACACCAAACATGGCATCGGGTTGCAGCTCTCTATATAGTTTGCTTTCAGCTATAGCCTTTGCCCCGCCGGGTAGCATCTCCTCGCCCGATTGAAATATTGCAACAAATCGTCCCTTTAAGGTTTCGTGTAACCGATGCAGGGTCAATGTTATACCAATGGCAATTGCCATATGCAAATCGTGGCCGCATGCGTGCATGGCTTGAGGATTCACCGACGAAAATTCCAAACCGCTTTTCTCGGTTATTGGCAGGGCATCGAGTTCGGCCCTGAGGCCGTAGGTTTTCCCCTTTTCTTTCCCTTCAACTATTGCCGCAAAGCTATGATGGGTTCCAAAGGTTTCGACTCTTACCCCTTCGGTTTTTAAAATATGCTTGATATACTCAGCGGTGCCTTCTTCCTGGAACGAAAGTTCCGGATTTTTATGGATGTAACGGCGGTATTCCACCAGCTGTTGCGTAATATCGTTGTGCTGCATTATCGTCCAAGTATCATTTTAATACCAATTAAAACAATGAACAGCCCAAATATTCTCTGTAATGTGGCAGCCGGTAGGGCAATCGATACTTTTGAGCCAAAGTAGCCGCCAATAATAACCCCAAACATTAGCAGCA
Source organism: Bacteroidales bacterium UBA4073 (assembly GCA_002383425.1). Lineage (GTDB taxonomy): Bacteria > Bacteroidota > Bacteroidia > Bacteroidales > Tenuifilaceae > Tenuifilum. Next base: position 9,891 of record DFYV01000103.1, read on the forward strand.
AGGTGACTTTCCAATCGATGAATCCGGCACGGTAGTAATTTGCAACGGCAAAAATACCAACAGGGAAAAGCAAAACCATGAGGCTTATTCCTTGTGCCTGATGCTGGGTAAAATGCAGTATGTAAATAAGCGCTGGAACAATAACTATTCCCCCTCCAATGCCCAATGCCCCACCTACAAAACCTGCTGTAAGTCCAATAATTAATAATAAAATAAGCTGTGCTGTGCCCATCTCTATGTTTTAATATTTAGTCTGGATTAAAAACCCACGGGTTTGTAATGCAAAAGTATATGTTATTGGCTATTATTGGTTAAAAAAACAGCAAATTTGTTGATGGAAGATGATTGAAAGTTGTTCGTTGTTCGTTGTT
>DFYV01000102.1 GCA_002383425.1 Bacteroidales bacterium UBA4073
CCAAAATAAGAAATTCAAAACAATATGATTTATTATAAAAGACAGGATAAGTTTTGATATTATGATTTTGAATTTAGAAATTGTTTAGGATTTAGGGTTTAGTATTTAGGGTTTATAGAAGAAAATTACGTCAATTTATTTTACGATTCAAACTTTGTAAAACATTGATTATCAAGCATGGGTCAGGAGTTCTGAACCTGAAAGAATAGCTGGACGCAGGTACGTTTCGCTAACCTACGCCCAACACAATGTTCATTACTTTTCACTTACAGAAAAAGCCGAACGGGAGTAATAAAAAAACCGCCCCGAAAGGGGCGGTTTAAATATTATAAGGTAAAATTAACTATTGCTGCCACCAAACCTTAGTAGTGAGTTTATCAGGACCCTGTGCAGCAACTGCAGCATCATATCCAGGTTTATTAACACCCTGCTCTTCAATAGGATACCACATTCTATATGGAATATCATTAGTTATCTCATCTACAATAGATTCGAATATGATATCAGTAGTACCTTGCCTATGTGTAATTTCACCGGGTTTAATCAAAGTTTTAGGGTAACCCGTTCTTCTCCATTCAAACCATGCCTGTTCAGGTTGCATGTAAAGAGCAATGTGCTTTTGGGTCAACACTGTCTCTTCCGATGCCCCAGGTACATTTGATAAGTATGAGGCGATTTGTGTCTCAGGTACACCCCAATCTTCCATGGAAGCCCTAATCCCCTTTTCATACCAGTCTTGATTCCATGAATTGATTTCTGACATGATAAAGCAGAATTCTGCATAATCCATAAAAGTGTAAGCGAAATCAGGCTGGTGTACTACTGATGGATTATCCTTGTAGTTGCATGTTTGTGGAGCAAATGCTTTAGTATTGGCATCATCCATTCCATAGGGCATACCTACCCAATTGCCATTAATCTTATAAGCCCAAATACTAAGTCTCGGATCCTCTAACCCCAAAAAAGGATTAACTTTACCAATATTTAGGGTGTCATTTCTACCTGCCAGTAATTCAACAAATGGTTTTGTAATGGTAAAATCATTACGGTTGCTTACAAAGAATGCTCTGTAAACAGGTCCTTCATTTGGGCTAGCCGTTAAGTAGGTGAATTTTGCATTATCGGCATTTGATTCAAAAAAACTGCTCAAAGGTAATCCTTTAACCTCGTTAAGGGGTGCAGGATCTTTTTTAGACATCCTCAAAGCTAAGCGTAAACGTAGCGTATTGGCAAACTTTTTCCATTTTGCCACATCACCACCATAAATGATATCACCAATATTAATATTACCGTTTGCAGGATTAATCATATCTGCTGCATCCTTCAAATCTTGAATCAATTGAGGATAGATTTCAGACTGAGCATCGTATTTTGGCTGACGGATGTCGGGATTGAAACACTCACTATAAGGCACGTCCCCCCACGTATCAGTAATAATACTTATTATATACGCTTTCAAAATCATAGCAACAGCAATTTGATGCTCGTTAGGACCAGAAGCAAGTGCATCAGTCTTTGTAGCCTCATCAGTGTTCAAATTGATGATTTGTTGCAGGTTAGCAGCAGCGCGGTAAAATGCCCTCCATGCATTTTGAATAGTAGTAGTACGGATTAAATATCTATCTTCATCGGGATAGTTATTTTGTGACCAATGTTGGCATAGTAACTGGGTACCACGACCACCGAACCATTCATCACGCAAGTAATCCATGGTAGTCTTTTCTGCATAAGTCAGCAGATACCCTGTTTCAACAGCGACAGGATTGTTGGGATCTTTGTTTATCTCATCGAATTTTTCGGTACAACCTGTAATGAATAGTACCGGTAGTGAGATAATCAGAAATATTTTTTTCAACATAGCTTTCATTTTTTAAAAATCACAATGGTTTATACTGGTTAAAAATCAAATGTCAGGTTGAAGCCAAAATTGCGTACTGATGGCAATGCACCGCCTTCAATCCCTTGGACATTACCTGAACCATGAACATACTCAGGATCCCAATCTACACCATCAGCACGTCCCCAAATAGCTAAATTACGGCCGTAAGCTGATACTTTAACATTACTGAAAGGACCTGTAATTTTCTTTGGAAGGCTATAACCTATTCGAACTTCACGTAACTTTATATAATCGGTGTCAAAAGTATTTTGACCAGCACGTGCACGGGAGTAATGGTCCCAAGCCCAACGTTCACCAGATATTACGGTTTCATTCTTTACAGGTTCTGAAGCTGAAGTTCCATCGGCATTAAGGTAAACAACATTACCATTAGCATCTAGAGCACCATACACACCATCTACAACGATGCCATCTTCGCGAATGTTATTAGCAGCAGTTTTCTCCAGAATACCTGAGTATGTACCCCACATATGGGTCAGCGAAAACATACGTCCACCCTTTTGCATATCGATCTGAGCGGATAGTTCAATTCCTTTGAAACGGAAAGTGTTAGTCAAACCAGCATTCCAATCAGGCAGATAGCTACCAACCGATTCAATGGTAGAGCGCTGTATGTAGCGACCATTGGTACCAACAATTTTATTACCCTTGTCATCGGTTACATAGTTATATCCCTTTATGGTGCCATACTTTTCGCCTTCTTGAGCATGAACCTCTACACCAAACAAAGATGCTAAGCGATAAGTTTGCGATCCAGGGGCTAACTCAACAATACGGTTATCATTTTTTGCGAAGTTTAGAGTTAAATCCCATTCAAAACTATTCTCCATCTTAATAGGTGTTCCGGTAATCAATAACTCAATACCCTTATTGGTAACTTTACCAGCATTGATTATCTGCTCTGTATAGCCAGTTGTTGCAGAAGTTGGAACAGGTATAATCTGGTTAGTTGTAGTATTATCGTAATACGTAAAATCTATACCCAGCCTGTTATTCAAAAACTTTAATTCAGTTCCAACCTCATAGGAAGTTGTCTGTTCGGGCTTTAAGTCTGGATTATTCAATCTGGTTGGTAGGCGATAGTTAGGATTTGAACCAAAGTTATCGATCGGTGTATATACCGTGGCAGTTGAATAAGGGTTTGTGTCGCCTCCGACCTGTGCCCAGTTCAAACGAATCTTACCAAACGAAAGGATACTTTGTTCCTTGAGAACGGGTAATTCAGTGAATATGAAACTGGTTGTAACACTAGGATAAGTATAGAAATTATTTTCTTCTGGAAGTGTCGATGACCAATCGCCACGCATTGTAAAATCGAGATAGATCATGCTCTTATAACCAATGGTAGCGCTACCAAAAACACTATTAATTCGTTTTTGCCACTTATTATCGTAAACACCAGCAGGTACTGCAGAGTTGCTCAAACTGTACCAGTTGCGGAGTAACAAACCACCTTGAGTATAACCACCCGTTAAAGCGTAGTCCTGTTGCATGCGGTTTGTACCAACCATCGCATTCAAAGTTATATCTTCGGTTAAATTCTTGTCAGCCATTAACAAAAACTCATAGTTCATTTCAGTAAACACACGAGTTGCCAATGAATAGAATGGTAGGGCTTGTGAACCTATTGCACTGCGCTCTTCAATGGTATAATTGTAGTGGTCCATGTTAATTCTACCACGTGCTTTTAACCAATCGGTAAAATTAACGGTTAAACCTATGTTACCGAAATAACGATCACGAACATCTTCAGGAGCATTTTCGTATGATGCCCAGTATGGATTGTCGGAATACATTGGAGTAGGATCATTCCAGGCAACCCTATTCCATGTTCTTTGAGTACCATCAGGGTTTTTGTAAACTTCTAGATCTTTGTAATCGGTAGAAGTTTGACCCCACTGAAACATACGCATTATGGGATTCTTGTCACCATACCCAGTTTCAGGACGTCCTTCAGACCAGTTACGCACGTAATTAACATTGGTTGAGGCCTCAAGGTACTTACTAATTTTACTGGTACCACTAAAGTTTAATGCATCTCTTTTCATTTCGTTTCCAGGCATGTAACCGTCAACATGCATATTGGTATAGGATAAGCGGAAGGTTGATTTATCAGTATTTCCGGTTACAGCTACACTATTAGTGTAGGAAACACCCGTTTCAAAGAAATAATTAAAATCGTTTTTGGGATATATCCAAGGCTTTTCTACCATGTAATTTTCAGTATCCCATGAATCAAAAGCATTCCATGGTAGCACTTTGATGTTCGGGTCATACCTAGGACCCCAAGACTCATCGGTTTGATAGTTTACCACAAGGTAATCTCTACCACCAATATTAACCTGCTCAAAACCATTTACACCGCCTTCTGCATCGCTAAATGTAACTCCACCACCGTATAACTTTTGGACTTTGGGTAGATATGCAACATTTTCAAACGATACCCCAGAGTTAACAGTTACGCCAATACCTTTTTGCTGAACACCCTTTTTAGTGGTAATAAGAATTACACCGTTCAAAGCACGAGTACCATAAAGAGCAGATGCCGAAGCGCCCTTCAGAACCGATACCGACTCAATATCTTCTGGGTTGATGTCCTGACCCAAGTTCCCATAATCATAACCACCAGCTCCAACATTTGCATTGGAACTGTTGTAATTGGCATTACTAATGGGTACTCCATCAACAACAAAGAGTGGATCGTTGCTACCTGAAACCGAAGACACACCACGAATTAGTATCTTTGCTGATCCGCCAGTGTTCCCTGAGGCACCAACAATTTGAACACCTGCTACCTTACCAGCAATAGCATTCAAAACGTTAGTTTGGCCTGACTTGTTGAGTTCATCAGCCTTCACATCCTGCACCGCATAACCCAGTGCTTTTTTCTCGCGGGTTATACCCAGAGCAGTAACAACTACCTCCTCCACCTGAACAGCTTCGGGTTGCATTACCACGTCCACCACCGAGCGGCCGGCAATGGCAACGTCCTGGGTTGTGAAACCCACAAAGCTGAAGGTGAGGGTTTGAGCATCAGCGGGTACGTTTAGCTCGTACTTACCATCCACATTGGTGGTAGTACCAATGGTTGTACCCTGTACAAAAACTGAAACACCCGGCATGGGCATTCCATCCTCGGAACTGGTAACCGTTCCGGTAATTCTTACCGTTTGCGCCTGCACAATGGTTACACCGGCAAGCAGCAAACCTGTAAGAAAAACGCTTAGTTTTTTCATAGAACAAGTTTTAGGTTTACAATAGAGGTTTATATTTTCAACACCCAAATCTACAAAACAGTTTTTAACTTTTCAAACTTTTTTTAACTTTTTTTTAACCTTGAAACCCGTAACTTTGTAAAGTTACTGTGAACTTTAAAATAAATCAAACCGCAATGCCATGAAAACCAACTGTTTTGCTGTGTTATTAGGAGCATTAATCCTGATAACCCCTTACGCTAAAAGTCAGGAAAAAATTAATGCCACCGTTACGCAAGGGGAAAATTCATCAACCCTTTCACCTGATAAAAATTATGTTTTACTTTACGAAAACCCCACGGAGGGGCGAATTACCTTTAAGAATAATACGTTTGCTAAGGCTAAACTAAACATTGACCTGCTTAGGTCAGAGGTTCTGTTCCTTTCGCCCGAAAAAATACTTACCCCTCTGGCTAACCAGGATCAAATAAGCTACTTCAATATTGGTAAAGATTTATTTTTTAAAAGCTCTTACGGAATTGTACAGGTAATTGCAAACATCAAAGATGTACAGCTGGGAATTGTTAGGGGGTTTAAACCAGTAAATGTTGAAAAAGAGGGTGCCTATGGTATGACTTCATCAACATCAAGCATTCAGCAAATCTCCTCGATACTTGAAACTTCTCCTAATATATATGCTACAAGCTTAACAGTTAAACAAAAGGTTGATCTTGGATACTTTGAAAAGTATTACCTTATAAGCAATGGAAAGTACTTAATAGCAAATAACAAAAATTTTTCAAAGGTCTTTAAGATTAAAAAGAAGGAACTGGATGAATTTACCGTTAAGGAAAGTATTGATTTCTCGGATAAAGATGATTTAATCGAATTGATGAACTTTTGTACCGCCCGTTAATTAATTTTAAAAAAAATGGGGAGTTATCCCGGCATTTTTCATATTGCAGTTTACATTGTTAAGAAAATAATTAATATCGGAATAGAACACGGATAACACGGATTTACACTGATTTCTTATCCGTGATTATCCGTATAATCCGTGTCATCAGCGTTCTATTTATTTCTAAAAATGTTAACTAATTTTCATCATTATGAAAAATGCCTTTATCCCCTTTTTTTTACCAAACCATTACTTTTTTAATCGCTTTATATCCATTTTGTTCTACTCTTAAAAGGTATAAACCCTGCTTTAACCCCGACAAGCTAACAGAGGTATAAAATGTTTCCGTTCCTTTGTTAAAGGCAAAACGCTTAAGAATTTTCCCTGAAATATCAATCATTTCCATGTTAACCATTCCAGGCGTACTGTTATCGATTTCTACAATAAGTAAACCATGTTGCAGGTATGCACTAACCTTACCTGCAAAACCGTCAGTTTCAACAGAGGTATTGGGTGGCTGACTCAAAACAGAAATAAAGAATGATTTTTCTATTGATAGACCCGATATATCGGTGGCTTTAATAATAATTTCCCACTCTGGCATCACATTTCGGTTTAATTCTTGGGTTGTGACAAGGGAATCATTACTAATGATAAAAGGAACGGTAATTGGGGTTTCATCGATACCTACAGGGCCTCTAACGTCAAACGTATGGATATCGTTTGGGGTTTCATCCATTACCGTTACCTTAGCCACAAATGTGCCAGCTGGTTTTTTCTCATACACCGTGGTATTTGATAGTTCAATATCGTAAGGGGCTTCGTTACGTGGTTCAAAACCGATTACAGCTTGCTGATTGTAGCTGAAATTATTATTTCCTGGGGTAAGCGACCCTATTGAATAATAACCATCATAGCTCCCGGTCCACCCCCAGTTAAAGTGGAATAACCCATTCTGATTAACTCCATCTAAACAAAATGCATGGCCTGCTTGCCCATCATTTCCATCACCGGAGTAATAAACAGGCCTGCCAGCCATTAATTCATTAATAAGTAAATCCTTCCATTGCTGATCGTCAGAGTAATTTGACTTACTTTCCAGCTTAGCCTTGCCGGAGTATTTAAAGTAGATTTTAAGGGCACCTGGAACTGCCGAAGAGTGAGCCCCCGAACCATCAGCACCATAGCTCATATTTACCGATACCCCTAAGTGGTACAGCAACTTAGCAACATGCGCATTGGGAGTAGATGTAGGCATCGAGTCCCAAAAATACTCTTGCTGCGCAAAATTAACGTATTGGTTTCCGTAAGTAGGATCGTTATACTGATGCTCATTTTCACCCTTAAAGGGATGCTTATACACACTCATACACTGAGCCATGGCAACAGCAACGCAACCAGCGTAGGTATGGCCTCCAGGGCCATTAGCATCGGCAGGGCAGTAGCTGTTCCAACCCGCATTTTGATTCCAGGTAACCTTTATTAAAGGGTCGATAGTAACAGTTTTTGAAGAATTGAAATATTTTAAATCCCATGATGGGTGAATTTTATCAGCTTTAGATTTTTTAGCCATTTTGATATCGTTGGCGTAACCATCGAACCAAAAATAGAAGGGTACTGACCTAACCCCAGAAATGTTGAAATTGCCTTCGGCAGAAAATGCAATTACCGATTGAACCCTATCGTCGGCCGATAGTATAATCCAGCCTTCAGGTTCAAAGTTTACTACATAGGTTAAGGGTTCGTTATTGTCCGCTTGAAATACTTCGAGTACCTCACCATTTAAGGCTTTACCGTGCACCAGTTCCATAAACTTTGTGGCAAACACCAATGCCTCTTCGGGTAAAACAACCTTCGCATTTGCAAAAAAGGAAACTGATACCAACAAAGCTAATAGCAGTAGCTTTTTCATAACCAAATTTTTACAAATGTAATAATAAAAATGCGAAAAGGGAGAAGTACTTCTCCCTTTTCAGAACAAAAATTGAACCCTACCTTGTAAGCTTTTTAAGGGCGGGTACAAAGGATCCTGTACTCTTTATCCCTTTAGCTGTTTTAGTCCAAACAGAAGATTCATAGTAATCCCAGTAATACCCATTATAAGTGCCTCCAACAATGACGCCACCCCACCAATCGAGGTTAATGGTACCATCAGCCTGAATTGTACCAACTACCGGAGTTTGCATATCACCCGAACCATCATCAAAAACTACCTCGCTACCATCACCATACAAATCGCCAAAAGATTGACCTCCGGCAATGGTTAACGTAGCTAAATCGCCATTGAACACACCTTCAATAGGCTCAGGGGAATCAAACAAACCAGTAATAATTACCCCGTCGGTAGTACCAGCTTTTGCGGTAACTGTTACGTTACTAAATGTACTACTACCACCAAAATACGATACAGCCTCAACCGAGTAGTTACCAATAATTAGCGAACGTTGGTAGTTATAGGAAACCAACCAATCGTAATCACCAAAGGCTATTTCGGCAATATCGTTTCCATACTTATCCCAGAAAGTTCCTTTGGCTACATAAAAAGTAATGTGTTTACCATAGTTTAAGCTAACGGGCATGTCGATGATGAGAGTGTCGGCTGAAATTGTTAGCAAAGAAGCATCAATTTTGTAATCGATCGAAATATTTTCATCATAAATACGAACCACAACAAACGAGTTTTCATAATAAGTGTAACCGCCCGTACTCAGCGGGTAGGTGTATTTTAGCTTAATTTGAAAGGTAGCCGGTGCAGTTATCAAATCACCTTCAGGAAAAACAGTTGCCTCACGGTCAACATAGGTAAATCGCCAGTATAGGCCCACCAAATATCCACCACTAATTCCGCTGGTTATACCTTCGTATTTATTACCTGCCCGATCGGCAAAAGTATTAGCGCCAATGGTTAAGAAAACATACTGTCCGTTAATCATTTGATCTTGTTCAAGTGGTTGCTTGATAGTAACGTTTTTGCCATCT
>DFYV01000112.1 GCA_002383425.1 Bacteroidales bacterium UBA4073
AGGTAGAAAAATCAGAAGAGTTGTTAATAAATACTATCACTGCCTAAATCTCGGCGTAACTAAGCGGTTAAATTTTTATTGTTTAGAAGAAAATTACGTCAATTTAACTTGCGATGAAAACTTTGTAAAATATTGATTCTCAAACATGGGTAAGGAGGTCTGAATTTCAGTGGTTTATAAATTAACCTAACTCCTAACGTCTCACATTCAACGTTTAATGCCAAACGTGCAACGCCTTACAACCTTACGCCTAACGTCAAACGTCAAACGTCTAACTACTTATGCCTTATGCCTATCGTTTAACGTTTAACGTTTAACGTCCAACGCCCAACGCCTATGAACTTTTTAAACTGGGCTCATTTATATTACCCCAAGTTGTTTTCCAACCTTGGTGAATTTTTCAATGGCAAACAGAATATGCTCGTGGGTGTGAGCAGCGCTAATTTGAACCCTGATGCGGGCTTTGCCCTTTGGAACAACCGGGTAGTAAAAACCAATTACGTAGATTCCCTCATCCAACAATGCAGCAGCAAATTCTTGCGATAATTTTGCATCGTTGGGTAGGTGACCGAATAGCACTGGGGTAATTGGGTGAACACCCTCAACAATTCTGAATCCTGCATCTTTCATTCCCTTGCGGAATTGCTCGGTATTTTTCCAGAGTTTGTCGCGCAATTCAGTAGTTTCGGTAAGCATGTTTAACACCTTAAGGGTAGAAGCGGCAATGGAAGGCATAAGGGAGTTTGAGAAAAGGTACGGACGAGAACGTTGGCGCAACATGTCAATTATCTCCTTACGACCCGAAATACAGCCACCCGATGCTCCTCCAAGAGCTTTCCCAAAGGTGGTTGAAATAACATCTACTCTACCCATGGCATTGCAATACTCGGCGGTGCCACGACCAGTTTTCCCAACAAATCCTGTGGCGTGTGAGTCATCGACCATCACCAGTGCATCGTACTTCTCGGCAAGGTCGCATATCTTATCAACCTGGGCAATTATGCCATCCATGGAGAAAACCCCGTCAGTTACTATCATCTTGTAGCGGCACGAAGCGGCTTCCCTGAGTTTTGCTTCAAGGTCGGCCATGTCGTTGTTTTTGTAGCGGTAGCGCTGGGCTTTGCAAAGCCTAACCCCATCGATGATTGAGGCGTGGTTAAGCTCATCGGAGATAATGGCATCTTCCTCCCCGAGTATGGGCTCAAAAATACCTCCGTTGGCATCGAAGGCCGATGAGTAGAGAATGGTGTCCTCGGTTCCCAGGAACTGGCTTAACTTTTGCTCCAGCTGCTTGTGTAAATCCTGTGTTCCACAAATAAAGCGTACCGACGACATTCCAAAACCCCAATCGTCGATGGCCTTTTTGCCAGCCTCCATAACGGCTGGATGCGATGATAGTCCAAGGTAGTTGTTGGCGCAAAAGTTTAGAACTTTTTTGCCATTGGCAACAATCTCAACACCCTGTGGCGTTGTAATTATGCGTTCGGTTTTGTATAAACCCTCGGCTTTGATATTCTCAAGCTGTTGCTGTAAATCGGTTTTTAATTTTCCGTACATAGCCGTTTATATTTTTTACTATGCACAAAGGTAAAAGAAAAATTTTATGGTTTTGTGGCAATGCAGAATCTAAAGCAACGAATGTAAGATTGGCAGCCTAAATTTAACTAAAGCCTTAAATCCCTAGGTCGTGTTTGAACTTGTTGAAAAAGAACACCCTTCGACTTCGCTCAGGGTGCAAGGTTAGCCGAGCGGAGCCGAAGCCATACTTGGATACTAAAAAAGACTAACGGATTCAAGGTAATGTACACCTGCTTAAATGTGAATAGGATGAGTTTCCGTTGTATCAGCGTAGCAATTATGTTACATTTCGCATGTTTCACCATTACTTTTGGTTACAATAAAACCAATTTCATCCGGATGATCGGTAATAACATAGTCTGAAGGGTATTTAAGAACCCGTTTCAGTATAAGATAGTCTCCGCTAGCCGTAGCTGTTAGGAAAATACTGGCTAACAAAATCCATCCATTAGCCGATATATAGGAGTAAAGCAAAGGTAAAATACCTGTTACAAGCCCCGGCATTATGCCCCCTAAAATGTAGTGGTTACGTTTAAGTGGTTCATTGCAATGGCAGTATGGTGTAAGGTGCGACCATTTTATTCCAAAGCTAATCGATTTATATCCGTTTTTGGCAAAGCAGGCCCAGGTCAAACCATGCAGTCCTTCGTGAAGGACAATGATAGGGATTAGCGCTAAAAGGATTTGCGGTTGATGATGTTTTAGGAATAGAAGCCCATTTATGAGGGGTTCAAATCCATATATGATGATGAACGGAGCAATTGTTACGGCAGCAATAGGAAATAGCATTAAAAGTGCTTGCCTGTTTGCCTTCCCCACCTCAATTATCTCCTCAATTTGAATGTTTGGTTTATTCATGAATTGGTTAAAAGTATTTATCAAGCAAATGTACATCATTGTACATTGTTGAGTAGTAAATTTTTTATGCGATTAACAAAACATTTGCCCTATTTTTAAAGAAAAATGGATTAATCAACATCAACTTACGATTATCTCTTAATGAAAAAACTCTACTGGTGTAAGCCATATGTTACTAATGTTTAGCACGTATAAATATTATTCTATAAATCAAATATTTACAAATGGATTGAAATCATCATGTAATACATTATCAGGCGATTGATAACTCCAATGTATGATTTAATACTTTGTGAAACTTTGTGCTTACTTTGTGTCCTTTGTGGTTATATTTAGCGATTTAGATTTTTTTACCACAAAGGTCTCAAAGAGATTCACAAGGATTAATAAGATTGTATGTGTTTGTATTTTAAAGATCTTAATCCATGAGACTTAATCCATGAGAATTAAGTGTGATACATTAGTAGGTTATAGCTTTGTTCGATCTATAATCTGAAACTTCTCATTATGCATGTAAAACAGGCAATTACGATTGAAATAAAAAAGGACGAGAATTACTCCCGCCCTTCCTAAAATAAGCTGTAAAGCTAATCGAACGAAACCAGTACAAGCCCAATAGAGAAGGGGTAAAGTTCAGGGCCTTTGTCCTTTTCAAAGAGTTGAACGGGGTAATAGTTGGCAAATAGCTTAATGTTCTTATACCCCATTCGGGCGGTTAACCCGTAACGTAAAGTGGCAATGTTAAAGTCGTTGCGGTTTTTATCCTTATGGCGCGAACCATCGTCGTAAACCACTTTGGTATGTGAGCCAAGCCTTACCCCACCAATAACGCCAGCCGAAAAGTAAATCCTATCCTTGCGCTTAGTGCCCATGGGCACCTGAAACTCGAGTAGTAAAGGCAGCGTTAAGTGCAACATGGTGATTTTAGTTTTTTCCACCTTATAGCCAGCCTGAATATACGAGCTATCAGTAACAGTTACGCCATTCTCAACTTTAAGTGTAATGGGGTTTGAGAAGTGATAATCGTTAAACTCCAGGCCTAAGCCGGTTACCAGGCCAGCCTTGTCGGTGCCAAAACCGATACTGTATTGGGTAAGGTTGATGTTGGTATTCCAGGAACGCTCCTGCTTTAAATCCATCCAGGCCAAATCGCCGCTCTGGGTCATGGAGTTGTTTTTATCCATAAATCCGTTTATTCCGATTTCAAAACCCGACCAGTGGCCTTTGAAACGTTTCGCCTCTTTTTTATATTCATCGTCATCGTCGTCCGGTTTTTTTTCTTCCTCAGGGATTTCAATAACAGTTTTGTCCTTTGAGTCAACAATTACCATCTTTTTTTTGCCCAACCGAATTATAACGGAATCGCCTTTAGCTGCTTTTACCGTATCGCCTGCAATGTTAACCCAGGCCATTTCTTCGGAATCGACCGTAAGGGCATTAACCGATGAAACCGTATCGATTCGCTCCTCAACAATTGAATCGCCATCAACCACTTTGACAATTTTGTGGACTATTACTATTGTATCACCTTCACTTGAACTTTGAGTGCTTTGCTGTTTTAGCGTGTCACTATTTTCGAGGTTTCGAAGTATATTCTCATTTGTTTGGGCGTTTAGTGCGAAGACCATGGAAAATATCAATCCCAAAATAAATAACCTTTTCATAGTATTATAAAATTTAGTTCAACATTTGGTTGTTTTAGCATACGACGTCCGAATGCTTATGTTGTTACAGCACTACTCCTCTTTTGGTAAAATTGTTGCTGAAACGGCTAATAGTTTTGAGTCAACTACAATTTTTTTTGTTTTATCGCTTTCGCTTTGCTTAACATCTACCTCAACGCCAACCGAATGTGCAAGTTTTTGTAAACCCTTAAAAGCAATATCGGTAATGGTAATCACTTTAGCATTTGAAACGCCCTCATTAGCACTGCCCATGTTTTGACTGCTTGTAATGTTTTTGGTTGGGAGGTTTATATTTGTTTGGTTTTCTAAAATCATATCAAGGTGGGGTTTTATTGATGTTATAGGTTCAATTCTCTCGTTCTGGCGAGTTTGTGTGGGTTGGTTTACCTTTTCCAAATCGGGAGTAGTGGAATATTTAGTTGATTTAGATGGTTTTGATATTGGTTCGATTGTAACATCATTTCCGGTTGCAGCTGGAATTAGTTCCAAATTTTGCTCTGGAAGCATTTGTTCATGGTTACTAGCAGGCAATTGCTGATTAGCTACAAGGGTTTCACTGTTGATTTTTCCCAACTGATTATTTATGAAAAATATCATGAGCACCACGGCGGCAATACCAGCTGCAGCTACTGCGAAACGGTAGTAAGCAGGTATTATACGGGTACGTTTTAAGCTTGCCTTGTTTGGGAGCAAAACATTTTCAGCGTTTAACTTGGTTTGGCTATAAATGGTTGATAGTCTCGAAATGCTACTATTTAATTTTAGCTCGTTAAGTAGTTTAGCCTCATCGGCCGATAAATCGTTTTCCAGCTCAGCAATACATAGGTAATCGGCTTCGGTGATGTTAACCTCGGGGAGTTTTGTGCTGCGTTTAAGGGTTTCCTTAATAATGGGTGTTTTGTTAAGGGGTGGAGTAAGAATTAGACCATCAATTCCATCAACTTCATCGGCAATATCGGGGTTTTGGTTGAGGAATACTAACAGCTCATCCCTGAGCGCCGGGCTAAGATTGCCATCGATAAAATCGATGATAAATGCCTCGTAGTTATTTCGGTTAATAGTCATGGCTTCAAATCAAGTTATCGATACTCACCAGCTGATTCTTAAGGAATAGCCTTGCCCTGTAGATGTAAACCTTAACCTGCGACTCGCTAAGTCCGGTAATTTCGCCAATTTCTTCGTAGGAGTACCCCTCGTAGTCACGCAGCAGTAGCACCGATTTCTGAATGTCAGGAAGTTTTTCCACTGCCTTGGCAACTATCTCCTTGGCATCGGAGTATCCGTTCGATGTAAATGACTCAAAAATGGCACTGTCTGCATACTCCAGCTTGCGTTTTTCCTTGCGAATGGTGTCGATTGCAGCGTGGTATGCCGATGTGAACAGGTACGATTTTGCCTTTTTAAAATCAACCTCACGATGTTTAATCCATAACCTCTCAAAGCAATCCTGTACGTTATCCATTGCCATACTATTCTCCTTCAGCATTTTTAGCGTAAAACGATATATGCTATCGGAATATAAATCAACGCATTTGTTAAATTCTTCAGCGGTCATGAACCGTTTCTTGTTTTTGACTTTTAATGTATGACGAATAAACTATACGCAAGTTACAGCTAAAAGCATAAAATTGTTTTGTGCTGAATGCTTTCAAATATAAAACGATAGTACCTTTGTGGTCAAACCCCATTTTTAGGGAAATGGAAAAAAAGCTAAATGTACTTCTACTTGGTTCAGGGGGCAGGGAGCATGCCCTGGCATGGAAAATTTCACAAAGCCCCCTTTTGGAAAAGCTCTTTATTGCCCCTGGCAATCCCGGAACTGCTCACCATGGCCAAAATGTACAATTAAACCCGCTTGATTTCGATGGGGTAAAGAAATTTTGCATGCACAACCCTATTGATATACTTATTGTTGGACCGGAGGAGCCATTGGTAAAGGGCATACACGATTCATTCCTTACCGATAGTCGGGTGAATCATATTCCCGTGATTGGCCCACGGAAAAGCGGTGCAATGCTTGAGGGGAGCAAGGATTTTGCCAAGGCGTTTATGTTCAGGCATGGAATACCCACCGCTCAATACAAAACCTTTACAGCACAAACATTGAATCAAGCTAAGGATTTTCTTGGTACCCTAAAGCCCCCTTTTGTGCTTAAGGCCGATGGGCTTGCAGCTGGCAAAGGGGTGGTTATTGTTCCAACCCTTGCCGAAGCATACCAGAATCTCGAAGAGTTTTTTGCCGGGAAGTTTGGCGAAGCAAGCCAAAAGGTTGTGATTGAGGAATTCCTTAGCGGGATTGAGCTTTCGGTATTTGTGCTTACCGATGGTACATCGTACATCATACTTCCCGAAGCNNATGGGGGCTGTGTCGCCAGTTCCATTTGCCAATCGGGTTTTCATGCAAAAGGTAGAGGATCGTATAGTAAAACCCACCATTAATGGTCTTAATGCCGACGGCATACCCTATAAAGGTTTTATTTTCATCGGGTTGATGAACGTAAACGGCGACCCTTACGTGATTGAGTATAACGTTCGCATGGGCGATCCCGAAACCGAGGTTGTTTTGCCCCGCATTAAATCCGATTTACTTTTTGCGTTGCAAGCCTGTGCCCAGAACCGTTTGGCGGAGGTAAACCTTGAAATTGATCCCAGAACGGCTACAGCTATCATAGCTGTTTCAGGAGGGTATCCTGGGCACTACGAAAAGGGAATGGAAATAACAATACCAGAAACAATTCCTCAAAACTCATTCCTTTTTCATGCGGGAACTGCAATTGAGAATGGTAAACTTATAACCTCAGGGGGAAGGGTGTTTGCATGCTCTGCTTTGGGTAATAGCCTTGACCTTGCTCTTGAAAAATCCTATAGCCTTGCCAAAAGTATCAAATTCGATAGGCTATACTATCGAAATGATATTGGCAACGATTTAAAGAGACTTCAAACCCAATGACATGTTTCTGAAAGCAATTCAAAAAAATAGACTTGGAGCAACTGCTACAGTAATCGTAGTAATACTGGCTTTGTGGTTAAGCACGCTACTCGGCAAAGCCCCAAAATACTCCTTCATTTTCGATAGTTTTCCAATGCCTTTTTACCAGTTCATAGCCACTTACCTCAACCCTTACCCTGCATGGTCTCTCCTGGTCATAATATTGCTTTTCCTTATTTCGGTAATATACCTGTTAAAACTAAATGCCAGGTATATAATTTTAAAAAATCGAACTTCCTTACCCATTCTGTTTTTTGCGCTTTGCTCCATAGCCTTTTTACCCATACAGAGGCTAAACCCTGCGCTGGTATCCCTTTTTTTCGTTTTACTTGCTGTTAACCATTTGTTTGCCATTTACCAGAAGCACGACCCGCTTGATAATCTTTTCAGGGCGGGAATATCGATTGGAATAGCAACACTTATTTATGCTCCAGCTGTGGTGGTGGTAATTTGGGCCCTGTTAACCCTGCTTGTTCTCCGAACCTTTAATGTCAGGGAATGGTTTGTTTTAATCTTTGCATTTACCGTTCCCTTGCTGCTGTACATGTTTATCCTGTTTATTGTAAACGATGATATTCTTAAACCGTACCATTTTTTCATGACAAGTCTTTTAACCGAATCGGAATCGGCAATTGACGAGAAAGTATTTTGGATTTATAGTGGTTTTTTGGTAATCCCTTTCGCCGTATCCCTTTTCGGTGTTTTCCCTAAGCTGGCATATCAAAAAAATATTATACGCAGGTACTATAACACATTTTTGTACCTGTTTATAATAGGATTTTTGTCGTTTCTTTTGATACCAGGTGCTTCGTACGAGATATTTTACATTACCGCCATACCTTCGGCGTTCATAATGTCGTCGTATTTTAATGATGCCAAGCCAAATTTCTGGAACGAACTTTTACTTTGGATGCCAATAGTAGGAGCAATATTAGTTCAGGTCATACTGCTCATAAAGTAACGTAAAAGTTGTAAATTTGGATGTAACCAATTAAAACCAAAATGTAATTAATGAAATATGCCATAGTTGATATNNATAATCGGAGAGTTTAAAACGCTGGTAAACCCTGAAGTATATATTCCTTTTCATATTACACAATTAACAGGTATTACCAACGAGATGGTAGCCAGAGCTCCAAAGTTTTACGAAATTGCCCGTGATGTGGTGTTGTTAACTGAAGATTGCACTTTTGTTGCACACAATGCTCCATTCGATTACCGTTTTCTTCAGGCAGAGTTTAAGCGTTTAGGCTACGATTTTCACCGTGATGTTTTATGTACCGTAAAGTTAAGCCGAAGAG
This sequence comes from Bacteroidales bacterium UBA4073, assembly GCA_002383425.1. Classification (GTDB taxonomy): domain Bacteria; phylum Bacteroidota; class Bacteroidia; order Bacteroidales; family Tenuifilaceae; genus Tenuifilum. The sequence goes on from DFYV01000112.1 coordinate 8,412, forward strand.
CTTTCCCCGGCTATAGGTCGTACAGTTTAGGCAATATCTGCGACGTTTTAGGGATAGAGATAGAAAACCGCCATCGTGCCGCTGGCGATGCTTTGGCTACTACGAAGCTTTTTGAGAAAATTCTTTTAACCTCAAAAGGAGAAATTAGTATTTACGCCACCTCTAATACTAAAAAGTAGGCTGAAAGGTGTCAATATTACAGGCTGTATGGCTTATAAAATAGAGGTAATACAAGCTATTGATGATCTCGTAAATTAATATAGCTATTCGGGAAAAATAATACATTTATTACTATTTTTGAAGATACTATTTGTGGAATTGATAGTGAAAATACTACAAAAGTTTTGACCCGTTTTTTATACTAAGAAACCACTTTGGGGACTGGCTCTTGATTTTCAGCAACATACAACATTATTAAAGATTACAATGGAATCATTAATATACATTCCGAAAAGGGGAAGGGAACAAAAGTTATAGCGGTTTTACCTAAAACAATTTAGCTATGGATTCATCAGGCAAAATCTGTGTGCTCCACATCGACGATGAGCCAACCAACGTACTCCTGTTCGAGTTGAACTTCAGTAAGTTTTACGAAGTAATTAGCTCAAGTTCGGGGAGCGAAGGCTTAGAATTGTTAACCCGTAACGTTGAGGTTGATGTTATTTTCTGTGATATGAAAATGCCCGGAATGAACGGTTTTGAATTTATTCAAAAAGCGGTTTTGATAAGGCCACGAATACCCTGTTTCATATTAACCGGCTACGATATTACGCCCGAAATTTACAATGCAATTAACGAAGGCCTTATAAGCGGGTACATTCAAAAGCCTTTTGGGATTAGTCAAATTGTTGCTGCAGTGAACAAGGTTACCGGGTTGCCCGATTAGTACCACTTTTTTCGCACAAAAATTAGAATGGCAATTCCTGAAATCAGCAACGATATAACAGCAATAGCCCCAAAAGCCCAGGTTTGATTTTCGAAACCATTGGGTACATTCATCCCGTAAAAGCTTGCTATTAATGTTGGAATCATTAGCACTATTGAGATAGATGTTAACCGTTTCATTACAATATTCAGGTTATTCGATATAACTGAAGCATAGGCATCCATCATACCGCTAAGAATATCGGAGTAAACGCTGGTGGTTTCCTGTGCCTGTCGTAGTTCAATTTCAACATCCTCCAGTAGTTCAGGGTTATAGGTGTCGCGGTAGCTGCGTAGGTTCTTGATTCGATGGAGTAAAATATCGTTACCCTTGAGCGATGTGGTAAAATACACCAAGCATTTCTCAATTCGTAGTAAATCCTGTAAATCCTCGTTTCGGATGGAACGCTCCAGCTGATCCTCAGCCTCCTTTATGTCGTTGTTTATCTGCTTCAGGTATTTTAGGAACCATACGCTCGATGATAGCATTATCCTGAGTACCTGATCGAAATGATCCTTTATTAAAATCCCTTTACGGACTGAAAATTGAATAAAATCGGGGATTGCTTCGCAACGGTAAAAACCAATTGATACGAATACTTCGTCTTTAAATATTATACCCAGTGGAACGGTGGAGTAGGGAATTTTCAGGTCGGTGTTCTTATAGGGCAGGCGCATCAGGATAAAGAACCACCCATTCTCAAATTCAATACGGGGGCGCTCGTCAACGTCTTCAATGTCGTTATAAAACGCATCAGGAACTCCCAGTTCATCGAGAAGGAAGCGTTTTTCTTCGTTTGTTGGATTTTCAACATTTGCCCAGCAGTAGGGTTCCCATTCGGTGGCTGGTTGTAACCCAATGTCCCTTTTCCAGAATGAAATCATGTACTATCCCTCCAAATTTTATAGAATAGAGGTTTAGTACACTACCTCTATTCCGGGTTAACTATCAGGGTGATAATCGTCCATACAGAAATTTGACTTGTTTCAACCCTGCAAAGGTATATTTTTTTGTTAACAAATGGTATGTACGTTTGTGTAAAAAGAGTTTTACTGGTGCTAACCATTAATGAAGCCAGTTTAAAAAGTTCATGGCCTAAAGGAACATAAGGAGTTAGGTGTAAGGTGTTAGGCGTTGTTCGGAAAAATGGTTGATGGTTGATGGTTGACAGTTGTTCGTTGTTCGTTGTTCGTTGTTCGGAAAATAAGAGTTTTGTATAAGTCTTCACCTTATATTTTTATCCTTTTAACTTTTAACTCGTTTTATTCGTTGTTCGGAAAAATGGTTGATGGTTGACCCTTCGATTTCACTCAGGGCAAGAGGTTGATGGTTGACAGTTGTTTGTTTTTCGGAATGCAAGAATTTTGAATCTTAAATCTGTTTTTTTTGGTGTTAAGAACTTACAATCCATCTTTAGGATAACTATTTAGGTGCAGCGCACCATAACATTTATAGAATTGAATCATACCATAAAATTCCATAAAGGTGCAACGCACCGAGACATTTTTTAAACCATTAACGGTTCACGGTTGATAGTCTCTCATTATCGGGTAATATAACCCCAAGAAAAATAGCTGGAAGTTATATAAGATTAGTAGTTTCACCAGTAACAAAAAATCAGTAGCTTTTACAGCAAAAACTTTGAGTTATTAAAATAGACGGTAGCCCAAAGTGAGTATTGTTTCCCTTACTAAACCATTCAACCTAAGCGGTTAAACATCTTTTAGAATTAGCTGTTAATTGGTATTTTGTAAAGTCAACCACTTTTTTTTACAGAAAATTACTGTGGATAATATTGCACTTTGTATATTAGCTAAATTTATAGGTAAATGAAACTCAATCAAAATAAATCTATAATAACCTAAACTAATGTACCTATGATTATTGACAATTTGTTCTGGATTGTACCGATTGCGTCGGTTATTGCGTTAGTGTTTGCCTATCACTTTTTCAGGCAGATGATGAAAGAAGACGAGGGTACTGATCTAATGAAGAAGATTGCGCAGCACGTTCGGGTTGGCGCCATGTCGTACCTTAAGCAGCAGTACAAGGTTGTGCTATTAGTTTTTATTGTGCTGATGTTACTTTTTGTTTTTCTTTCGTTTGGACTTGGTGTTCAAAACAAGTGGACTCCCTTTGCATTCCTCACAGGCGGTTTCTTCTCAGGGCTGGCTGGATTTTTTGGGATGAAAACTGCCACTTACGCATCGGCTCGTACTGCCAACGCTGCTAGAAATTCGTTGAATAGAGGTTTAAGGATTGCCTTTAGGTCGGGCGCAGTGATGGGCTTGGTTGTGGTAGGTTTAGCCGTGCTCGATATCTCACTTTGGTACCTGATTCTTAACTACTTTATCGATGAGCCTGATAGTTCCCATAAGCTAATTATCATAACCACTACCATGCTTACCTTTGGTATGGGAGCATCAACCCAGGCGCTGTTTGCCCGTGTGGGCGGTGGAATATATACCAAAGCTGCCGATGTTGGAGCCGATCTTGTGGGTAAGGTGGAAGCAGGCATTCCCGAAGATGATCCCCGCAATCCGGCTACCATTGCCGATAATGTAGGCGATAATGTAGGTGACGTAGCTGGTATGGGCGCCGACCTGTACGAGTCGTATGCAGGTTCAATTCTTGCTACTGCTGCATTAGGAGCATCGGCATTTATTGCTACAGGAGTCGAAATGCAATATAAAGCAATTCTTGCGCCAATGCTGATAGCCGCAGTTGGTATTATACTATCCATTTTAGGTATTTACATGGTTCGCACCAAGGAGGGGGCAACCATGCGCGATTTACTGCGCTCACTTGGTTTTGGGGTAAACGTTAGCTCGGTACTCATTGCTATTTTCACATTTGTAATCCTTTACTTCCTCGGGTTACAGAACTGGTTGGGCATTTCTTTCTCGGTTGTAGCAGGACTTTTTGCTGGCTTCATAATTGGTCAGTCAACCGAGTATTTCACCTCGCATTCCTATCGACCCACAAAAAGGATTTCTGAAAGCGCGCAAACAGGGCCGGCAACAGTAATAATTTCGGGTTTAGGATTAGGAATGGTTTCAACAGCTATACCGGTATTAACCATTTCTGTTGCCATTCTTATCGCATACCTTTCGGCCATAAATTTTGATGTAAAAAACATGCTTGATGCGCAAAACATACAGTTAGGCCTTTACGGTATTGGTATTGCTGCGGTAGGGATGCTTTCAACGTTGGGTATAACACTGGCTACCGATGCATACGGCCCAATTGCCGATAATGCTGGAGGTAACGCTGAGATGAGCCATTTAGGCCCTGAAGTTCGTAAACGTACCGATGCTCTTGATGCTTTGGGCAACACCACCGCCGCTACTGGTAAAGGTTTTGCAATAGGTTCGGCTGCACTAACAGCGTTAGCCCTTTTAGCATCGTATATTGAGGAAATAAAGATAGGGTTGATTCGAATTGGCGAAAATGTGTTAACGCTTACCAATGGCGATACCATTGAAACCGCCAAGGCAACCATTGTCGATTTTATGGACTACTACCAGGTTACCCTGATGAATCCTATAGTGCTGGTTGGTATTTTCATCGGCGCCATGATGGCCTTCCTGTTTAGCGGTTTAACCATGAATGCTGTTGGTAGAGCCGCCCAGAAGATGGTTGAGGAGGTTCGCCGTCAGTTCCGCGAAATAAAAGGAATTATGGAGGGCGAAACCGAACCCGATTACGCTCGTTGCGTTGCCATTTCAACTCGTGGTGCTCAACTTGAAATGATTTTGCCCTCGCTCCTGGCAATAATTACACCCATTGTTACCGGATTGGTGCTTGGCGTTGCTGGTGTACTCGGACTACTTGTTGGCGGCTTAGCAGCAGGCTTTGTGCTGGCAATATTTATGGCAAACTCTGGTGGAGCATGGGACAACGCCAAAAAGTACATTGAGGAAGGTAACTTTGGGGGTAAAGGCTCTTCCAACCATAAAGCCGCTATTGTAGGCGATACTGTTGGTGACCCATTTAAGGATACCTCAGGCCCCAGCCTTAACATCCTTATCAAGCTGATGAGTATGGTTTCAATTGTAATGGCTGGCTTAACTGCAGCATTCAGCTTACTATAGTTTCAAAAATTAAAGAGTACAAGAGGCTGTCTTAAAAGTCTGGGCAGCCTCTTTATTTTACTCTTTACTCTGATATATTAAAAAGTAATACCTTTACCTGTTAACTTGAAATAGCTAAATGGTCAAGATTTCTGCTGTAATAATAACCCTCAACGAGGAAAAAAATATTGAGCGTTGCATTCGTTCAGTTCAAAGTGTAGCTGATGAAATATTGGTGGTTGATAGTTTTTCGACCGATAGAACAGAGCAAATATGCAAGGATTTGGGTGCAAGATTTATTCAACATAAGTTCGAAGGTTTTCGTGATCAAAAAAATTATGCAGTTGCACAGGCTACCTACGATTACATTTTGGCACTTGATGCTGACGAAGCTCTTTCGGTTGAACTTGAAAAGGAGGTGTTGGCTGTAAAAAATAGTTGGGAGTATGATGGATACAGGTTTATACGACTGAATAATTACTGTGGGAAATGGATTCTATACACCGATTGGTATCCTGAAAAACGGATCAGGCTTTTTGATCGTAGAAAAGGGTACTGGGGTGGGGCAAATATCCATGAGTCAGTCAAGATGCGTCATGGTGCGAGGGTGCAAACGCTGAAAGGGCACCTGCTTCATTGGCGATACCAATCGTACGAGGAGCATATTGACGAGATAAACAGGTATTCTACCATTTCCGCTCATGAGTACTATAAAATGGGGATACAGGCCGGATACTCAAAAATCATTTTTCATACTTCGTGGCGTTTCTTTCATTCCTACTTCATAAGGAAAGGTTTTTTATCGGGATTTAATGGGCTTCTTATAAGCTACCTCCTGTCAAAGCATTGCTTTGTTAAGTATGCTAAACTTCGCAAGCTTTACAAGATTAACCGGAAAAAACAACCCTATCCCTATATTAATCTTTTAAATGTGCCAGCAAGTGCTAATCCTTTGGCTTCAGTGGTTGTAACCACCTACAACCAACCCGAATGGTTGCGCAAAACCCTATGGGGCTTCGAGCTCCAATCCGAAAAGCATTTTGAGGTGGTTATTGCTGACGATGGTTCAGGCGAACAGACAAAACAGGTGATTGAAGAGTTTAAAAATAGAAGGTTGCTTAAAATTACCCATGTTTGGCATCCCGATAATGGTTTCCAGAAATGCCAAATACTTAATAAAGCTATCCTGCAAACTAACTCCGATTACCTAATATTTACCGATGGCGATTGTATTCCCCGTAACGATTTTGTTGAGGTTCACATTAAAAATGCCAGTCGTGGTAAGTTCCTCAGCGGAGGTTACCTGAAATTGGTAAAATCGGTTTCCGATAAAATAGGTTATGATGATGTAAAAAATGGTCTGCCTTTCAAAGCTTCATGGCTCAGAAAGAGTGGACAGCCTTTTACTCACAAATTTATAAAACTTACCACAAAACCCTGGCTTCAAAAACTTTTAAACACCCTCACAACAACTAATCCTACATGGAATGGTCATAATGTCAGTGGATGGAAGGATGATGTTATTGCCGTTAACGGTTATAATGAGGATATGCAGTATGGTGGGCTCGACCGTGAGCTTGGTGAAAGGTTAATAAACTATGGAATCAAAGGCAAGCAAATTAGATATAGTGCGATTTGTGTTCACCTTGATCACCCACGACCTTATAGAACTAAAAGTACATGGAAAAAAAATAATCAAATTCGCAAGGAGGTTAAGAAGAAAAAGTTGAAGTGGACAAATAATGGGATTGATAAATACATTGGGTAGTGAACATAATGTATTAGTTGGTCAACATCATAAGGAACTTTTCCTCATTAACGAATACTGTAATGGAAGACAGAAAAATTTTTGGATTACAGAGAAATGTCTTTTTTACCGGATTGACCAGTTTTTTTACTGACACATCCACGAAAATGATATATAGCGTAATGCCTCTTTTCTTATTGCAGATTGGAGCTTCAAAGACTTCGATTTCATTGATTGAAGGAATTGCAGAAAGCACTGCATCATTATTTAAGGCGTTTGCGGGACATTGGAGTGATAAAATTGGTAAAAACAAACCATTCATGTTGATTGGTTATGGGATTACTGCATTGATAACCCCGCTATACGCCTTAGTTAGGTTTCCAATTCATGTTTTATTTTTGAGATTTATTGAAAGGATAGGTAAAGGCTTACGGGCTGCACCAAGAGACAGCCTTATTAGTGGCTCAGCGTCTAAAAATGAAACAGGTAAAAATTTCGGATTTCATAAAGCAATGGATAATAGCGGTGCAATAGTAGGTCCCTTAACTGCATTCATTTTGCTATACTTTTTCCCATTAAACTATACCAATATTTTCCTTATAGCTACTATTCCTGCAATATTGGGCGTTGTTTCAATTGCAGTATTCATTAAGGAAGCAAAAGCAGTCGAAAATGAAAATACCAATAAATTCCATTTAAATCAGTTACCTAAAAAGTTTTATTTCTTCCTATTTATTGTGTTTGTGTTTACCCTTGGTAATTCAACTGATGCTTTACTACTTGTCAAAACAGCTGAAACTGGTATCAATGAATCGTATGTTCCTTTTATTTATATGATTTTTAATACTGTCTCTGTTTTTTTGGCTATCCCGATCGGTAAAGTCTCTGACAAAAAAGGTCGCGAAGTATTGATTATTCTTGGATTTCTTATTTACTCAATCGTATATTTCTTTTTTGGCAAATTTAATGACCTGAATATTTTTATATTTCTGTTTGTTTTGTACGGATTATATAGTGCATTAGTTGATAGTAGCCAAAAAGCCTTAATTTCGGATATTGTTAGTAAAAACTTGAAAGGAACTGGCTATGGATTATATCATGCAGTACTTGGAATTACACTTCTCCCTGCCAGCTTAATTGCAGGTTTACTGTATGATAATGTTAATTCTAATGCTCCATTTTATTTTGGTTCTTTAATGGCTTTGATAGCTTCGTTTTTAATGGTAATATTTGTAATACTTGATAAAAATAATAAAAGGAGAAATAATGTTGCCCAAAAACGTGCATAATACTTTGGGGTTTAAGTGGTTAAGTCAAACGTTCCACCCCGTATCAGCATTAGTGTCGAAGGATAGGTACGAAACCCGCTATCCCCAACGTTTCATTCATGCAACCGTTATGAGCAATGGCTCAGTGTACATCCTGTTAAATACTGCCTTTATAATGTGAATTTCGATAAATGGGGCAACTTCACAGGGCAAGTAATGCAAAAGAGCAAATTGAAATACCCATGAAGGATTTTAGATACCCACGACCTTATAGAACTAAAAGTACATGGAAAAAAATAGTCAAATTCGCAAGGAGGTTAAGAGAAAAAAGTTGAAGTGGACAAATAACAACGGGATTGATAAATACTTGAACTATGAATAAAAATCCATTAGCTTCACTTATTGTTTCAACCTATAAAAATACCGAGTTCTTAAAGGTTGTGCTGGGCTCAGTGTTTAGCCAAACCGATTTGCGCTTTGAGTTAATTATTTCTGAAGATGCAGAGCATGATCATGTTAAGGCGTTTATAGGTGAGGTAAAATCACCTGTGCCTATTTACCATTTATCGCAACCCGATGTTGGTTGGCGAAAGAATCGCGCTTTAAACAGAGCCATAGCTGCATCCAATGCCGATTACTTAGTTTTTATTGATGAGGATTGTGTACTTCATCCCCGGTTCATGGAATTTCATATAAAATGGGCCAATGAAAAAACTATACTGGCTGGTAAGAGGGTTAAATTCGATCCTTATTCATCAAAACTTCTTATGGATGGTAGAATATCACCAAAGCGAATGAATTCCTACTTGCTTTCAAATTACTTTACTATAAAAAAAAATGGAGCACGTTTTATTGAGGAAGGTTTTTTTATTAACCCTTATGGCTTTTTGGGCTTTATTCCTCGTTTAAGAACTATGAGCTATCTAAAAGGTTGTAATATGTCGTTCCCAAAAAGTGCTATATATGAAATTAATGGATTTGACGAAGATTATGTTAAACCAGCAATAGGCGAAGATATCGATCTTACATGGCGTTTTAAAAAAGCGGGTTACAAAATTAAATCGTTGAGGAATGTTGCTGTTCAGTATCATTTGTATCACAAAGAGAATTGGAATGATCAGGAAGAAAACATTAGAATGATGCTTGATAAGAAAAAACGGAATGAATTTATTTGTAAAAATGGATTGGTAAAACTTTAATGGAATATAGAGCAACCATTAAAGAAACCCATTCGATTAACTCTCGCCTGAAGACAATCGCTGAATTATGATATGGTTTTCGATTTAAAAAATGGTTTGTATAGATAAACACATACTTCTGAAAAGTCCGATAACTGTAGAAAGGTAGTGGTGTACCAAAAATAATTTGGTAAAAACTTAAAGTAATGTGTATGCTCCGAAAAGCACGAAGGCACGAAAGTACGAAGGCACGAAAGTACGAAGGCACGAAAGTACGATGGCACGATAGTACGAAAGAACGATAGTACGAAAGAACGATAGCACGAAAGAACGATGGCACAAAAGAACGAAGGCAAGAATTATGAAAAGAGATGAATTTACCCCGTTGAAAACAGCTTTAATAAAAATTAAATGCGTATATAGGTATGACAATAGATTTATCCTGTTGGATAGTTATCCTACAGGGTTAATTTCTACGGGGTTAAAAAAATGCATGGGACGAAATAATATCAGCGATGAAATTTGTTACGTACCTAACGGCATTATTTGAATTACGTAATGCAAATTTTCTAACAATAATAAGTTCCTACGGCACATTTCATTGTAAATTTGTGCTATCGTGCCATCGTGCTATCTCTAAATCGTGTGTATTTTTGGTTCGCATGCAATTAAAGAAACTTTTCGGAGGTGACTCAAATGGAATACAAAAAAACAATTGAAGAAGCCTTGAAAATACTTAGGAGCGGTGGTATTATCCTTTACCCCACCGATACCATTTGGGGCTTGGGCTGTGATGCCACCAACGAGGAGGCTGTAAAAAAACTTATGGCATTAAAAGGTAGGCCCAAGGGGAAAGGTTTTGTTATTATTGTTGATTTGGCTGCCCGTATCCCTTCGTATGTTGTCGATATCCCTGATATGGCATGGGACCTCATTGAACTTTCCGATAAACCGTTAACCATAGTTTTCGATATGGGTAAAAACCTTGCACCATCGGTGTATGGCGAAAATGGAAGTATCGCTATTAGGGTAACTCAAAGTAGGTTCTGTCAGCAGCTGCTTTCAAGGTTTGGACGACCTTTGGTTTCAACCTCCGCCAATCTTTGCGGGATGCCATATCCCATGAGTTTTAATGATATAAATGCGGAACTTAAAGCGAAAGCTGATTTTGTCGTACCTCAAGGCCTCGATGCCGATTCAACCGGGATTCCATCGTCGATCATTGCTCTTGGCAAGGGAAATTTAGTTAAAGTTATTAGGGATTAGTACCCGATTTACTGTAAAAGTTAATTTATCCGCCTTGCATATCCAATTTACATGTGGGTGAGTTTTTTAAGCTAAATCGTTTTTAACTTTTCTTTCGTTTTTCCGTAAACTATTTTAAGTTTGTAAGTTAAAGTCTTGCAATGCTCAGCAAATGTTCAATTTACAATATCGTAGCTCCTGTTTCAATAGTATTAGCGTTGCTAATCCCTTCTTTTGTAGTTGCCCAACCACCATCCGATAGCATAGCTGTTAAAATCCTAATTGATTCAGCGGCAAAGGTTAAATCGTTACAGGCACGAGTTGCAATTGCTAAGGAGGCATACCATAAAGCTCTGACCTCAAAAAGCAGCCATCTGCTTGCTGATGCCTTGTATGCTGTTGGAAATGCACTATTTAGGTCAAGTGATTACGATGCCGCCATCGATAGCTTGCAAAAGGGTTTGATTATATATAACCAAACTGGCGATAGTGTAGGTATTGCTAGAACTTACTACATGTTGGGTTCATGTTACATTCGAAAATCAAACTATGCCAAGGCTATCCATTTCATTGAGGAAAGCGTAAGGTTAAGTTCAATGCTTCACGATAGCTCATTACTCGCCAACAACTTCAATTCCCTTGGAATTATCTATTACACCTTTGAAAACTATGCGGTTTCAATGGATTTCTTTGAAAAAGCAGCAAGTTTCTATGAAAAAAACAAAAGTTACAAAAACTTAGTAAGGGCAAAGGGTAATATAGGCTTATGTTTAATTAAAACAGGCAATGAAGAACGTGCCAGGCGGATTCTCTTTGGCACATTGAAGGACATGGGCAAATATATGGATTCGCTCATGCTTGCCTCGTTTTTCGATAATATTGGTTTATTATATGAGAGTATAGGTAAAATCGATTCAGCCTTGTATTACCATAGCCATTCCTTTGCCATTAGTAAAGCGTTGAACTCATCCAGGGGAGTTGCTTTGAGCAACTTAGCAATTGGCCGATGCCATAATAGTTTAGGCGAGTGGGCAAACGCAAAGGCCCATTTACTTGAGGCTTTGCATGTATCACTTAAAAACGGTGACGAAGATATTGCTGCTCAGGCAAACCAACAGTTAGCATCATGCTATGAGGCTTTAGGCGATTACAAAAAATCGTATAAGCATTTAAAAGATTTTATTGATTATACCGATAAAACGTTTACCCGGCAGCTGATAAACCAGATTGACCAGCTACACGCCATGATGCAACTTTTAAAGGAGGAAAAGGAAAATCAACAGCTCCAGCTAAAAGCTGAAAGTGAGCAGAAGGACAAAAAGATTATTACTGTATATACGGTGTTTTCTATTTTACTACTGTTGGCTTTTGGCGTTATAGCTTACTTTTACCATCAGCTTTCAATGAAGAAAAAGTTTTTGGAACAGGCAAATACACAACTTTTCAGATTTAATAATGAACTCGATTTGCTGGTAAAGCATAGAACTCAGGAACTAAATAATGCAGTCGATAAAATAAGGGAGTTGGAAAGGATTAAGTCGGCCTTTTTAGCAAACATAAGCCACGAAATTCGCACACCTTTAAATGGCATACTGGGATTTTCCTATTACCTTACCACTCCTGAATGCACCCCCGAAGAACGCATTCAGCTTGGAGAACAGGTTAAGCGTTTAGGAAATAAGCTGGTAAGGATTGTTGACGATATCCTTGAACTTTCAAAAATTGAAACCAATCAGGTTAACCTTTTACTTTCAGAGGTGAACCTAAACCATTTGCTGGATGACGTTTATAAGGATTTTAGTACTAATAACGATTTGGTAGGGAAAAATCTTTTTTTCAGACTCAATAAATCGCAAATCGATAGTAAATCGGTTATTGTTTGCGATTACAACCGCTTGCGAAGCATTCTTGTGCATCTTCTTGAAAATGCCTTCAAGTTTACCCATCAGGGTGGTGTGGAGATGGGCTATACTATAACTGAGAATTCTACGCTTTACCTTTACGTGAAGGATACTGGAGTAGGAATTCCATCCGATATTCAAAAAAGGGTTTTTGAGCGTTTTTATAAGCACTTCGATAATAGCAACCCAATCTTTTATGATGGTTTGGGGATAGGTTTGACCATTGCTATGGGCTATGCCATAGCTCTTGGGGGCAGCATTAAGCTTGAGTCATCACATGGCAGTGGTTCCACCTTTACCCTGGTGCTGCCCGTTACATTTCCTAATCCGCAGAACAAGAAGATGGTGGTTGATTTTACGGGGGAAAGAGTACTTATTGTAGAAGACGATCTGATTAGCTATCAGTATTTGCAAGCACTGCTTGGCAAAACCGGGGCTACGGTTATACATGTGAAAAATGCCGAAGATGCTATTGAAGTGGCAACTATTGATAAAAGTATCAGCTTAATACTGCTCGACCTTCAGCTTCCCTTCAAAAGTGGCATTGAGGCTGCCGTTGAGATTCGGAAGGTTAACAGGGATGTCCCAATTATTGCACAAACGGCAACCGACATTGGGGATAAAGTAAAAATTTGCCGTGATGTGGGTTGTAATGCATTTATTATGAAACCAATTGATCCCGACGAACTTTTAGTACTAATGCGACGTCTTATTAAGTAAAAACAAAATCTCAACTTCCGATGGTTGATGTTTTATGGGGTTTTGCTTGTTACACATTAAAACGTATATGTAGAATATCGCCATCCTCAACTACGTAATTTTTACCCTCAACAAGTAGTTTTCCCTTCTCGCGACAGGCATGTTCTGAGCCAAGGGTGATAAAGTCGTTGTACTTCATTACTTCAGCCCGAATAAAACCTCTTTCAAGATCGGAGTGTATTACCCCTGCTGCTTGTGGGGCAGACATACCTTTTCTGATTGTCCATGCGCGGATTTCTTTTGGCCCAACAGTGAAAAAGGTTTCCAGATTAAGCAAAGAGTATGCTGCCCGAATAAGCTTGTTAACTCCTGGCTCGGTAAGCCCTACATCCGCCAGAAAAACTTTCCGGTCATCCTCGTTTTCAAGTTCTGAAATTTCAGCTTCAACCTTTCCTGCAATGATTAAAATCTCTGTTTTTTCGTCTTTTAGGAATTCTTTAACCCTTTCGGAGTAGTGATTCCCGTTTACTGCCGATTGTTCATCAACATTACAAACGTAAATAACAGGTTTTGTGGTTAGCAGGAAGAGGTCGTCCACATACTTTTTATCATGCTCATCAACAGGAACGGTTGAGGCATTTTTGAACGATTCCAAATGGTTTTTATAGATTGATAGTATTTCAAAAGCTTTTTTAGCCTCCTTGTCGCCCACTTTGGCTGCTTTTTCAACTTTTTGTAGTTTTTTCTCAACCGATTCGAGGTCGCGTACCTGTAGTTCAAAGTTAACGGTTTCAATATCGCGAACTGGGTCAACTGATCCATCGATATGTGGGAGCAAAGGATCGTTGAAGCACCTGAGTACATGGATTAAGGCATCGCAGTTGCGAACATCTGCCAGAAATTTATTCCCTTCACCTTTGCCAGTGGTTTTAGAAAGGCCAGGGATATCAACTATTTCGACAGTAGTGTGAACTATTCGCTCAGTGGGTTGAAACTTTTCCAGCTCATACAGCCTGTTGTCGGGTACGTTGATTACACTGATATTTGATTTTCCTGTACCTGTGGCTACGTTACTGGTTTGAACTTTTGTACTCGACATGCAGTTGAAAATGGTAGTTTTGCCCACATTGGCAAGACCGATAATTCCGCATTTTAGGCCCATTTTTCAGCTTATTAGGTCACAAAATTACTTCAAATAGGTTAGAAAAAAAGGTACTACCCTTATTTTAGTGGTTAAATATAGTTATAAATATGGTTTAAATGTGGTTTAAATATTGCTTTTTTTGATTGATGCAATATAGTTGCTCATTTTTACAGCTAGTTTTTTGCCTTTTTCGAAATATTTTCAAATTCATCCTTCGTTAGGTATCCTAATTCAAAAGCTATCTCTGTTTGGCAAACAATCTCCATTAATGAGCTATACGATACATTTATAAAGTGTATTTTCTCCTGGCAACCATTCCTGCTTGTTCCTTCTGCAATATTAGATGCAATTGATACTGCTGCTCTATTTATTTGCAGTACAAGAGCATGCTTTTCATCTGAGGGAAAAGAACTACTTATAAATATCCTTTACCAGCTCTTTTGAAAACTGATAAATTTCCATCTTCTGAAAACTAAAATACAACATATAAACTACATTTTAACTACATATAAACGAATTGCAAGTTATCATTAAATTCGTGGTAGAACCGAAAAAAGCGACTTTGTTCACTTACATTAGTTTGTTTCGAGTAGTTGAAGTATTTCGTCCATTTTAGGGGTAAGTATGATTTCGGTACGCCTGTTTTTCTGCCTTGCTTCAGGGGTTTTGCCGTTGTCAATTGGCAAGTACTGGCTTCGTCCGGCAGCTGTTACGCGAACGGGATTAATTTTTGACCCACTTAGTAGCAGTCGAACAATGGTAGTGGCTCGTTTTACGCTCAAATCCCAGTTATCCTGAAGTCCTCCGGTACCACGGTATGGAACGTCGTCGGTATGTCCTTCAACCATAATGTTGATGTCAGGGTTTTGCTCAAGAACGGGAACAAGCTGTTTAATGGCGGCGGCTCCCTTGGAGTCAATTTCGTAGCTGCCCGATTTGAACATAAGTTTTTCTTCCAACGACACGTAAACCTTTCCGTTCTGGATGGAAACGGTTAGCCCTTTCCCTTCAAATCCAAACAGTGCATCGGCAACCTTTTCCCTGAGAGCTTTCATAAGTGAGTCCTTTGAGTATAGCATTCGCTCAAGTTCAGCTAATCTTGCATCACGTGCATCGAGTTCCCTTTTCATGCTATCGAGGTTGGCTTGCACTATATCAAGTCCCATCTTTCGTTGGTATAACCGCCTCTCAAGTTCTTTCAGGGCATCCTCTTTTTCCTGCAACTCTTCCTGGGTTTTCTGGATTTGCAGTAGAAGTTTTTTGGTTTCATCCTTACTCCCCGATATAACTCCATCCTGAAGGTTTTGTAGTTCAGCGTACCGCTCTTTTAGCATGGCCAACTCATCATTAATACGATTAAAAGTTATTGCTCGCTGGGCACTGTCGGCGGTTAAAGCATCAACTTTTGCCTGAAGAATGCGATTTTTACTTTCCAGTTCAGAGGTTTTTGTTGTTAGCGATTCGTTTTCAACCGATAGCTTGTCGCGTTCCTCTTCGCACTTGACATTTTTATCTTGAAGTGTTTGGAATTCCTTAGCTGGTACACAGGCCGACAGAATGGCTAACCCAATAATCAGAACTTGAACGTGTCGATAAAAGTGCTTCATACCTCAGCTATTTTCAACAAATATAAAAATTTATTTGTTTCTTCATTTATAGAAACATGTTTAAAATGACATCGTAAAATGTAATTTAGACAAAAAGATTTGGAAAAAACGATAGTTAGGTGTTATTTTTGCTATTAAACTTTAGTGGTTTAGGGGAAAGTGAAATGGAAAATAGTTATCCTTTGCTGAGTAGAATCGACTCGCCAGCCGATATCAAAAAGTTGAATACCGAGCAGTTGGTTGAGTTAAGCGCTGAACTGAGGAAATTCATCATTGATGTTGTTTCAGAGAATCCTGGCCATTTTGCTTCGAGTCTGGGGGTGGTAGAGCTTACAGTTGCTTTACATTACGTGTATAATACGCCGTTTGATCGAATAGTTTGGGATGTGGGCCACCAGGCTTATGGACATAAGATACTTACTGGCCGGCGTGATGTTTTCCATACAAACAGGAAATACCAAGGTATTAGTGGTTATCCAAAACGGTCCGAGAGCCCCTACGATACCTTTGGTGTTGGGCACTCATCAACCTCCATATCGGCGGCCCTTGGGATGGCTGTTGCTTCGAGGCTGAAACTTGAACAACGGAAAGTGGTTGCTGTTATTGGTGATGGTGCGCTTAATGCCGGTATGGCCTTTGAAGCTCTCAATCATGGTGGTAGCATAAACCCCGATATTTTGGTAATCCTTAACGATAACAACATCTGTATTGATCCAAGCGTAGGGGCTCTAAAAGAGTATTTGCTCGATATCACCACATCAAAAACATACAATAAGCTGAAGGATGAGGTTTGGGATTTACTTGGAAAATTCGATAGAGTAGGGCCGAGAACCCGAAGTTTAATCCAAAAAATTGAAAATGCCGTGAAATCCGCTTTGCTTAGGCAAAGTAACCTGTTTGAATCGATGGGTTTCAGGTATTTTGGTCCCGTTGATGGCCATGATGTGGTTTACCTTACCCGTATTCTTCAGGATTTAAAAGATATTCCTGGTCCAAAATTGTTGCATATTGTAACCGTAAAGGGTAAAGGATACTCCCCTGCCGAGAACAACCCAACGGCATTCCATGCCCCGGGACTTTTTAACAAGGCGACAGGGGAACGAATTGGCATAAATTCAGAGAAGCCGACTCCCCCAAGGTACCAGGATGTTTTTGGAGAAACGTTGGTGGAGCTTGCTAAGCAAAACCCCAGAATTGTTGGCATTACACCTGCAATGGCTACCGGATGTTCACTCAATGTGATGATTCAAAAGATGCCCAACAGGACTTTTGATGTTGGGATTGCCGAGCAACACGCTGTTACTTTTTCGGCCGGTTTGGCAGCAGAGGGATTAATCCCCTTCTGCAATATCTACTCAACATTTATGCAGCGTGCTTACGATCAGGTTATTCACGATGTTGCATTGCAAAATTTGCCCGTTGTTTTTTGCCTTGATCGCGGTGGCTTGGTTGGCGATGATGGTGCTACTCACCATGGCGCTTACGATTTGGCTTACATGCGTAGCGTTCCCAATATGACTGTTGCAGCGCCAATGAACGAAGAGGAATTGCGAAACCTGATGTACACCGCTCAGCTTGAGCCTTTGGGCCCAATATCGATTCGTTATCCGCGTGGTAAAGGGGTAATGGTTGATTGGCGAAAACCATTTAAAAAGGTCGAAATAGGCAAAGGAAGAGTGCTGCGATCAGGCACTGATATAGCTTTACTAACCATTGGCCATATAGGTAACCTTGCCGCTAAAGCTTCCGATATGCTCGAATCAGAAGGCTATAGCGTTTTTCATGCCGATATGCGTTTTGTCAAACCTCTCGATTCCGCTTTACTTGAAACTGTTGGAAAGGAATTTAAAACCGTGATTACTGTTGAAGATGGCTGTTTACCCGGAGGGTTTGGGAGTGCAGTGCTTGAATGGTTCAACGATAATGGGTTTAGTGTTAAAGTTGTTCGTTTAGGCATTCCCGATGAGTTTATTGAACAGGGGACACAACAGGAACTTTATGCGGAGTGTGGGTTCGATGTGCAAAATATCTATAACACGGCCAAAAGTTATGCAGTTAAGAAGGTAAAAATGCGCGCAGGTTAGCCAAGGATACCATCGGTTTTTGACAAATTAAATATACTTACTATCTTTGCACCGGTTTTCTACCATGCCCGGGTGGCGGAATTGGTAGACGCGCTGGTCTCAAACACCAGTGGTAGCAATACCATGCCGGTTCGATCCCGGCCCCGGGTACAAAAGCCTCGACTACTCGAGGCTTTCATGTATTTATGGATATTTGTTTTAAGCAATCCTGTAAGTTTTTTTATTTTATTAATTTGGTTTTACCACGAATTTAATGATAACTTGCNNTTTAACTACATTTAAACCACATTTATAGCTATATTTAAACAGTGTTTTATATGATATAAATATTTAACCACTAAAATAAGGGTAGTACCATTAATTTTGATTTTGAGCTAAAAATTTAACTATGTCACAGAAATTTATCCCTTTCAACATCATCGAGGATTTCATGGTTAAGGTACTTGTTAAAGCAGGTATTCCTGAAAACGATGCAAAAATTGTAACCGACGTTCTTGTTCAAGCCGATAAGCTCGGTTTCGATTCGCATGGGGTAAACAGGCTAAAACCTATATACCTCGATCGTATAAAGGATGGTATTTTGAATCCTGTTACCAATTTCAGAGTTGTTAAGGAAGGTCCTACAACCGCAGTAATTGACGGGCAAAACGGAATGGGGCATGTTATTGCCTCTAATGCCATGAAAATGGCAATTGAAAAGGCCAAAAGGCTTGGAATGGGAATGGTTACTGTTCGTAACTCAACACATTATGGCTTTGCCGGTTACTATGCCTTGATGGCGGTTAAAGAGAATTTAATTGGAGTTACAGGGACGAATGCTCGTCCGTCTATTGCCCCAACATTCGGTGTAGAGAACATGCTGGGAACAAATCCTTTAACTTTCGGTATTCCTACCGATGAGCCTTTCCCATTCCTGCTCGATTGTGCTACTTCGGTAACCCAGCGCGGTAAAATTGAGCTTTACGAAAGGGATGGTAAAACGTTGCCCAAGGGTTGGGTAATTGATGAAAAAGGGGAAAGCAAAACCGACCCTAAAGAGGTTTTGCTGGACCTGAACACAGGAAAAGCAGCACTAACTCCCCTTGGGGGCATTGGTGAGGAAACTGCCGGGTATAAGGGGTATGGTTATGCAACGGTTGTTGAAATTCTTTCTGCTGCCCTGCAGCAGGGAGCGTACCTGAAAATGCTTACCGGTTTTAAGGATGGCAAAAAAGTGCCCTATAACCTTGGCCATTTCTTTATTGCAATCGACATTAGCGCTTTTACTGAGGTTGATGATTTTAAAAGGACTACCGGTGATATTTTGCGACAGCTGAGAGCATCAAAAAAAATGCCAAATCAAAACCGAATCTACACCGCTGGCGAAAAGGAGTACGAGGTCTGGATGAGTAGGAAGGATAAAGGGGTTCCATTTGGTAATGAACTCCTTAAAGAGTTTCAGGGTATTTGCAAGGATTACGGTTTAGAAGAGTTTCTTCCTTATTTTGAATAAAAAATCTCTTAGCAGGGATTTCTCATTATTACTTTTCCCTTAAACAAGATTGTTGGAAAAGTAAATACAACATCCCGATCAGTAAGAGGTGATGAGTTTAAATAATGTAACGGTTTGTATTCACAAATCACCGACCTGTACTGAGCGAAGTCGAAGTATCAAGATTTCCCGAAGGGCATGATAGTCGTTTAATTTCAATGAAAATGGAAAATCTTTTAAATAGTAGTGAGTAGATAGAAGCGAGTAGCGAGGTTTTTAATTAATTTCAGACCTCCAGATGTAATAGCAAAAAATAATGTCGCAACTTTACATAAAAATTAGTTCATACACAAGCAGAATTTTTAGAAGAATTAAACGCAGAGTTACGCAGAGTTTTTCACAGATAACCCCCGATACGCTTCGCTACGGGGCAGGCGCAGAGTTAGTATTTATTAACAATTCTTCTGACGCCATCTGTA
>DFYV01000164.1 GCA_002383425.1 Bacteroidales bacterium UBA4073
TTTATATAATGATGTATGTTCTAATACATAATAAAAGTTCACTAGGTTATATACTTGACTATATATCTAACGGGGTCAATTTGAATTTTTTTAGTATTTAGTCCCTCATTATTGGGTAATATAGCCCCAAGAAAAATAGCTGGTGGGAATATGCTAAATTTAAGCGTTGCACCATGTAAAGAAATGAAAATTAGCCAGTTAAGAAAGAAAATCACGATTCTTGAGGCTGCATGAAAAAAGACACTACATAAGAGCATTTGTTTTGAGACAGTCAAACTGTTAGCCAATGTTAAACCACTTCGTGGTTTAGGTTACTCTACCCTTATTCTCCCACCTATTTCATAGGGGGTTATTTTTGTTAAATCCCGCATAGCGGGATTTTTTGTAATTAAAATATGAGTCCTGTCTAAAAAAACGTTAAAAGTTAAACGTTAAACGCCCAAACGTCTCACGCCTTACACCTTATGTGCTTTTTGCCTGTAAACTTTTTAGAACGTTATTTGACCCGAAGGATCAAACATCAGTAACCCCCGATGTAATCGGTGGGAAAACCACGACAACACAAAGCACCAACCCTGAAGGGGTTGAACATCAGAGCAAGTACCGTTCATCTCAAAACTAAAATAGTGAATTGAGTTCACATGAAAAAGAAGTTATATAAGAGAGTTTAGTATTTCTTCTTTTGTTCGTTTATTAAATTTGCGACATTTTATTTTGCTGTTGAGGTAGGAGTTCTGAATTTAGGTTAGTGCAATAAATGTAAGGCAGATACTTTAATAAAATGCAAGGGTTAGGTTACCCGTTTATTAACATTTTTTCACCATGCCCGAAGTATTATTAAAAATCCCCGCTGGCAGTTGCCAACGGGGATACCCAAACATATCAATGTAAATTGATTTTTTACTTGAAGGCCTTTTCGGGTAATCCATCGCCCTCAAGGCTAAGGCGTTTGAAGTAGTCGGGTACCTGGCGTCCCATTAGCTCATCAACATACATTTTGGCTAATCCCATGCCCAGCATGAATCCCTGGCCGCGTAGGCCGGTGAACAGCCCATGTTTGGTATCGATGAACATACGGGGTTCAACGTAGTAGCCTGCCCATACAGCCTGGAATCCAACCGAGCTGAGTTGCGGTATCCAGCTGGAGAATATCTCCGATACTATTTCGAGAAAATCTTGCGAGTTAATCTTAAGGTTTTTATTGGTTTCGCGGGGATCAACAGCGGGCGATGCGCAGCCAATGATTTGACCCGTTTCGGCAAGTTGTTGCCCGTAAACGGCCACAAACCCTTTATAGTTCCGCCTGTCGATGAGCATCCCAAGCGGGTTTCCGTTAACCCCTAACCATGGAAGGTGTTGGGTAATAAAAGCTTGGTGTTTTACAGGGTAAATGCCTGTGAATATGCCAAGCTGACGGCTAAACTTTTCGCCAGAGTAACCAAGTGCGTTCACAAAGTTATCGGCATGGTACTCAATGTATTCCTTGTTATGGTCGCGAACCAGTGCCACAAAACCCTTCCCATTGCGCTGAACGCTGATTAACTCGGCATCCTCCTTAACAATTCCACCTTTTTTGATACCTATACTGCGTAGTAGGTCAACTACCTTACCGGGGGTAGCCTGCCAGCATTCGCGGGTAATTAGAGCAGATTTGTAAGTGCTAAGCTTATCGTTCATGAATGTTGATATTTCCCTTTGGAAATCGGAGGGTTGAACCATGTAGGCATCGCTCCAGGCCATTGAGGCTTCAAGGTCGCGCACCATATTGTCGTTGTGGGCAAAGGTCACATAGTTAATGGGGCGATAGTCAATTTTGGATACATGGTCAAGTTCTTTAAAGATATTATGGTTTAAACGGGCAATCTCTGCAATTTCGGGGAGTGAAAATGCTATACGCCCACCGGCAATGTTACGCCAGCTGGAACCGCGACCATAGTTCAGCATAGTTGGTTGTAAGCCTGCTTCGGACATGTAGCGGAAAAGGGCGCTACCGCCAATGCCTCCCCCGGCAATAAGTGCCGATACCTTCTCCACCCTGGCCTTTCCCCCGTTAATGCCTGTTACGTAAATTTCAGGAACTTCTTTGGGGTAAAGCTCGCCCAAGGCCAGCTGGTTGCTGAGAGGTCCGCGGGGTGTGGCATCGCCAACAACTTGAATGCCTTTTGGGGCCAATGTACTTTTTAATCGTTTGATGCAACGTTTACCCCGGCATGCTCCCATGCCGAGCCGTGTGGTATGCTTAATTTCATCGACCGAAATAAACTTGCGGTCGCCAATAGTTGTTAAAACCTCATCAAGGGTTACATCCTCGCAGTGGCAAACGTAAATCTTTTCTTCGTTTTTATGCTCAAAGGGTTTAATTATAATAGGTTCAGGGTAGTTTGATTTTATAATAAATCCTCGGGCCGAAAGCATATCGTCGCCATGTAAGCTAAGCGATTTAATTCTTGCCACATTGGTTTTATTGGGTTTACGGAGTATCTTCTCAATAACCCCATTGCCAAGAATTTTTCCGTTGTTATCGACAAGATAAACATCAGCGCCCTCATGGGCTTCGTATTCAATGGGAAGGAAGAGCCAATCCTTTGCGTAGCTATAACCAAAAATGGCAAGCCCGGGACATTGGTAAACGCAATCCATACAGCCTATGCATTTTTCGAAATCGATACGTGGGACGCTACTGGTCGATTCCTTGGTGATTGCACCGTGGGGACAGGCAAAAGTGCAGGGATTGCAGGCAAATCCGTAAAGGCAATCGATTAGCACAAAGGGTTTTCGGTGGCGTCGTTCTTCGGAAGGGAGGAATGGCTCATCAATTACTTTAACCGGATGTTGTTGGCTATCGATGTACTCCTTGCTGATACTAAGGTAAGTTTCGTAGTTGCAACGAATGCCTGCATCCTGAAGGATTTCAAAGGCAACCTGTTTGCCACGTAAAACGGCACTAGTCCCCTCGCCTATGCGGATGGCATCGCCGGCACCATAGCAGTTTCTTCCAAAAACCTCGTTCCCTTTTACTAGTAGCTGATCGTCGGGGATTAATCCGGTACAAATGTTAATAGCATCGATACCTTCAATTACCTGTTCGGTTCCTGGAATGGGTTTGAAATCCTTAGCATCGGCAATTACTGCACCAGTAATGCCGGTTCGGGTATCATTGGGTATAGCCTTAACTAAAATCTTGCTAAGCATTATAGGAATTCCCAAACGTCGAACCCTATTGGCCTGAACCGGGAAACCGCCTTCATGGGGCATGGCTTCAATTATGGCTTTCACTTGAGCTCCGGCTTGCATAAGCTGGTAACTGGTAAGGTAGCCAATGTTACCCGCTCCAACGGTTAGAACATTTTTACCCAGAAGGGTAAACTCCTGGTTCATCATTTTTTGAACTACGGCTGCGGTGTAAACCCCCGGCAGATCGTCATTTTCAAAGGTGGGCATAAAGGGAACCGCACCGGTTGCAATAACCATGTAGTCCGATTCAACGTAGTATATCTCCTCAGTTTTGATGTTTTTTACTGCAATGCGTTTGTTTTCAAGGATGTCCCAAACGGTACTGTTAAGGAAAATGCCTTCGTGATTTGTACCTGCCAGGGTTTTGGCAATCTCAAAGCCACGCATACCTCCAAACTTTTTCTCACGTTCAAAAAAGAAGAACTGGTGGGTTTGCATGTTGAACTGCCCACCAATGGTTGAGTTGTTGTCTATTACAATATTCTCCACGCCGTGTTCAAGCAGCACCTCACGAGCTGCAAGACCGGCAGGCCCAGCGCCAATGATAGCAACGGTTGTTTTGTAAACCTTAGTGCTTTCCTGCTTATTACCCACTTTTACGTATGGGGTAAATTCATGCGGTATTTCCTTTACCTCCTTAATGCCATCAACAGGAGTGATGCAAATACGCTTGATTTGCCCATCGACAAGCATTTCGCATGCACCGCATTTTCCAATTCCACATTCCAGACTGCGCTCACGATTTTTAATACTATGGCTGTGAACCGGGAAACCTGCCTGATGTAAGGCGGCTGCAATGGTAAACCCTTTTTCGCCCTTGACCTCTATACCGTTATACATAAAAGTAACAGTCTCTGGTTGAGGTACCTCAAGTATTGGGTGTTTTTCTATTTTGTACATGGCAAAAACTTTAGCTTGAAACGATCAACATCTGAGTTTCTGCGAAAGTATTTTTAAAGATGGTGTAATAAAATGACTAATGTCAGGTAAGATAAATATAATCGGATTCAGGTGATTTTTTTGAATTCCAACCCTGCCAGAGTTTTAAACCCAAACAGGGGTTTACCCTTAGAAAGGGTATTCTGATTTAAAAAATACCAGTATCTTATGTTTTTTTAGCTAAAACATAAGGATATCCATTAAGTAAGTAAAGTTGTACATTGGGCAATACGTTCTCAAAAAACAGAGAGTTTTTAATATAATGTATTATATAGCAAAACATTCCTAATGATATTAGCAACAATGCTATTAAAAGTTTTTTGTAAAAGAGTTTTAATAACATATAACACTATTCTATTATTGTTAATCCAATAAGAGCATTTACCTTAGGTTTTCCAAATAATGAAGACAAATCAATCCAAGGTAAGTCCCAAAAACGATAATATGTAATGTTTTTTGTTTGCTTATCCGTAATTAAAAGTTTTGGACTAATAGATTCTTCTTTTATTTTTTTCTCTGGTTCCATACCCACCCATTCAACACCAATAAATAATCCGTTTACTGGAAATGGAATCATATAATTGCTAATATCTATTTTGATAATACCTTTTTTATTTTTTAATAAATGTAAGTTGTCGTATTTAATTTCACAACCAGGTCTATTGTTTTCGTTTGTATATATATGGGTTCTTATATAAAAAGATATTTCTTTTTCTTTTTTTACATACAATACAATTTCTTTTATATGAGAATTTTCTATTTTCTTGTCGTTTTCAATTAAAGTTGCAACCTCATACCCTTTAAAACTTCTTAAAGAAGAATTTGAATTGCCATTTGTGTAACCAACTTTATATTCTTTAGTTTTTTGAGGTTTCACTACAACTTCTTTAAGAATTATGGGTTCTGGAGTAATAAAAAATACACTATCTTGAGAAAAGTAAGTGATTGGAATTAATTCTTTCTTATATGATATATGTTTAATTATCAAGGTGTCATTATCATCACAGTTCTTAAGAATGAATTTGCCAAGAGAGTCTGTATAGATTCCAATATTTTTACTTTTTACGCTTATAGCTACAAAATCTACATTTTTGTTAGTCTCTTTATCTAATATCTTTCCCGACACAGTGATTTGTGCTAATACAGAGTTTAGAGATAAGATAATAAATGCTGAATATAATAATAATGTTTTCATAATTAACGGTCGGTAGTTTGGGCTGCTGGGGGGTTAGTCGCCAGCGGCGTCATCCCACGTTAAAAACATACTAAAATACTAAAAACTTTCATATCTGCATCATCAAACGCAGTAAGTTAAACCACCAGTCGAATTAAACCCGCCTTCGCGGGTAGCCATTTCAAAAGTACACGATTCTTTCCATATTTCGAAATTATTCACCACTAAAATTTATGAGTATGAGAAAGGAACCGGGTTTAACTATTGTTGAACAGTCTATGGTGTTTTTCCCATAATTGAGAAATAGGTAATTACATCTGGCGCATTGCACTGTTTGATGTCCATTTCGGGAAACGAGGGTTTGATGGCTATCCTGTATTTTAGGCTGACGGAAAAGCAAATAAACCTGCAATACGTCAAGGAACACTTCAGCTATTTTTCTTCAAAAAATCGTAAAATCGTCATTAAGTACATAGCCATGAACCAGGCGGGTGTAGCTCAATCCCGCCTATGGCGGGACTGGGCGTTCAGAGGACTATTTATTATGTGCAGGTTTTATTTCAGTTTCTTAATTGCATTACTTTCAAGTAAGGATTTCATTTGTGTTATGGCAGTTTTGTTTAGTTGGATAAGTCGTTCGTTTTGTGTCAACCCTTGTCGGATAAATAAAGCGTTTATGCTTTCCATATTACTCAATACGACCAATTGTTCCAATATAGCATAATCTCTAATATTTCCTTCTTTGTTAGGATTGTTGTCCCGCCATTCTTTTGCTGTAGTTCCGAAAAGTGCAACATTCAACAAGTCTGCTTCGTTGGCGTAAACAAAACTTGCTTGTTGTTTTGTAATTTCTTGTGGTATCAGATTTTCTTTGATAGCGGAAGTGTGTATGTGATAATTTACTTTTGCCAAAGTTCGTTGCAAATTCCATTCTAATTTCAGTCGGTTGTTTTCATCGTCTTTTAGACGTTGAAACTCGTTGATAAGGTAAATTTGGAATTCGGGGCTTAACCACATTGCAAAATGAAAAGCAATGTCTTTATGAGCGTAAGTACCACCATAACGACCTGCTTTTACAATTAAGCCGATTGCTTTTGTTCTGTCAATCCATTGTCCTACAGACATAATGAACCTGTTTACACCCGCTTCTTGTTTAATTACCCCAAATTCGGGGTAATTAAAATTCGGGTTCTTAATTTTTTCCCAAACGCCCAAATACTCCAATGTATTTTTATTGGTTATCCATTTACCAATTAAGCCACTACCTTCACTAAACCCTGCGGTCATATCAGTTAAACTGATAAAATCGGTTTCGTTTTGAGTGATAACCGTTATCGTTGATTGCTTTACCTGTAAAATTCTACCCTTTGCCATAGGCTGATACTTAGGCGACAAAGATAGTAAAAAGAAAAAAATTGATTTATCGTTTGGTAATACAAAATCCTTGCAGTCGAACTAAACCCGCCTTCGCGGGTAGCTATTTCAAAAGTACACGATTCTTTGCATATTTCGAAATTATTCGCCACTAAAATTTATGAGTATGAGAAAGAAATCGGGTTTAACTATTGTTGAGCAGGATATAGTGTTTTTTCCATAATTGAGAAATAAGTAATTACATCCGGTGCATTGCGATGTTTGTTGTACATTTCGGTAAACTGCCCGAGCAGTTCGACCCTGAAAAGACTAATGAATACCTGCCAACGAACAAAAAATACCTGAAACAGCTGGTTTGATGGCTATTCTCTATTTTTAGGCTGACGGAAAAGCAAATAAACCTGCAATACGTCAAGGAACACTTCAGCTATTTTTCTTCAAAAAATCGTAAAATCGTCATTAAGTACATAGCCATGAACCAGGCGGGTGTAGCTCAATCCCGCCTATGGCGGGACAAGCCGCTCAGAGTATTATTTATTAGGGCACGTACTTAACTGTCTTTTAATACGTAAACAGTTCCTTTGTTTTTGCCAACAGATTCAATTATCTGCTCAGCTTTCATATACTGTAAATCTTTCTTAAGCGTGTTAACTGAAATATCTGGCATACTAATCACTAAATCAGATAGTTTAATTGGCTGGTTGCTTGAAATGAATTCTTTAATTCTTTTTTGTCTCTCATTCAGATAACCACCTTTAGTTTTAAATACATCATATTTTTGTTCCAATCGATGGATTAACGCTTCAATGGATTGTAAAAAGAAAAGCATCCATTTGTCAATTTTTTCCTTTTCAGAATTTCTATCCTTTTGTCCATCCATTAGTGCTTCATAGTAAGTCTTTTTTTTCTGCTCAATTAAATTTTCAAACGATACATATTGGATGAATAAGTAGTTGTTTTTAAGAAGCAATAGATTGGTTAATAATCTGGATAGCCTTCCATTCCCATCTTGAAAAGGATGTATAGACAAAAATTCATAAATGAAAAGTCCGACAACAATTAATGGGTGGATTGCTTTCAAATTAAGTTGGTCGTTTGTCCATTCAATCAAATGGTTCATTTCACTTTCAACCAGATGTGGTTCTGTGGTATTAAAAATTACTCTTTGGGTTCCATCAGGATAATTTGCGACAACTTTATTTGACAAATTCTTGTACACACCTCTATGCCTATCATCTTTAGTGCTGTACTTTAACAAACTTTGATGTAATTGCTGAATGTAATTCTTTGATATGCTAATATTTTCATAGTTCTCGTAGATAATTTCAAGTACATCATAGTAACCTACAACTTCTTGCTCGTCCCTTGACTTTAACTCTGTTATTTTTACATTTTCAAGGAGTTGTTTAATCTCTTCATTAGTTAGTTGAGCCCCTTCGATTCTAGTTGACGAACCAATGCTTTCAATGGTGGCAATTTTCCTTAATTCTTTAAGAAAGATGTTTTCCTTGCTTTCAACGATATTCCATTTCCCTTTGAACGAGTCAATGAAACTTATTGATTTTAAAATCAACTGATTAGTTTGAAAGTCAAAATTTAATTTATTTATGTAGCTATCCATAACGTATCCATATTTTATCCATACAAAGATAATGAATTTTTATTAAAATATCCATAATGTATCCATAAAATATCCATATATTGATTTTTCTCGTCCGTTAGTATGTGTCCTAACGGATGACGCTATGGCAAGTGCGGGAATAAATTGTTGCTCAACTGTCTGCCAGCACAAATGTATGTAAAGAATACCAATGTTTCAACGAACACGCTAACCCGCATTTGCAATAGCGTTTGTTAGCGTGCGTAATTCTTTCATAATTTGTATTTTATATTCCATAAAAGCATCGGGAACCAATATTTCTCATAGTCTCTATAACCCATACCCGGAATGTAGTTTCTGTAACCATACAAGTCTTCATAGTTTTTGCCAGGTAAAGAAATTTGAAAATCAATATTCGATTTCATTTTTTTGAAAAAGGAGAATTCAAAACCTCCTGAAAAACTTAATCCAGGAACATAAATTGTATGGCTCACTGGTTGTAAACTTGACTCGCTTTCTCCTTCAGGTCGGTAATCTCCGCTTTCATGCACAACTGAATTGTTTAAAAATAATCCTACATGAAAGAAATTTTGTTTTTCGAATGATTTTCTCAGATTCAGGAATGTTCCAACTTTAAGGTAAGCGCCTGTTAGTTTCTCGATATCGTAACCATCATTGCCACAATCGCAATGAGGTGTCAGTAAGTTACCAATAAAGTCAAAACTTTTCTGGTAATTAAATGCATAACCTATATCTATTGTTGGAGTCAGAAATGGCTTTGATTCAATTGAGTAGTTTGCATTGATTGTCAGAGCAGGCAATTGCAAGATATTTATTCCGATAAATTGATTTTTCAAGGTCTGTCCATTAGTCCAGAAAGCTGCTAATAAGCAAAGTGTAATAGAGATAGTCTTTCTCATTTTTTGCGGTTTTATATTATGCACGCTAACGTTGATGGTATGGTTTTGTGCGGGATTACAAAGCGATTTACTATCAGTTTACAAAGAATTTTATTACGAGTCAAACGTTCGCAAACCTCTAAAACCCGCATGCACTATACCATGTTCTGAACTAAACCCGCCTTCGCTGGTAACTATTTCAAAAGTACCCGATTCTTTCCATATTTCGAAATTATTAACCACTAAAATTTCTGCGTATGAGAAAGAAAACGGGTTTAACAATTGTTGAGCAGGATATAGTGTTTTTTCCATAATTGAGAAATAAGTAATTACATCAGGCGCATTGCGATGTTTGTTGTACATTTCGGTAAACTGCCCGAGCAGATCGACCCTGAAAAGACTAATGAATACCTGCCAACAAACAAAAACTACCTGAAACAGAGGGCTTGATGGCTATTCTGTATTTTTAGGCTGACAGAAAAGCACTTAAAACCTGCAATACGTCAAGGAACACTTCAGCTATTTTTTTAAAAAAAATTATAAAATCGTCATTAAGTACATAGCCCTGAAACCGGCGGGTGTAACTCAACCTGGACTCATCGCTGTGCGCTTCGCGCCGCTCAGAGGACTATTTATTATAACCCGTTGTTCATATATTTCGTCTTGTTAGTCAAGTTTTTAATTTATTGGCATTTATTAATAAACAATGGCCTGTCAGTACTTGGGTTAACTGTCATTTCGAATTATGATAAAAAAAGTCACAACAGTTCAGTCAAACAAAAAAATGTCTGTTAAGTTATACTTCGTTGGTGAGTAAATTTATTCACATACCATTGACCACAAGTAGAATTGTCATTCGTGTTCAAAAGAACTTGTTTGAAAAACTTCTCTTTTCAGTTCAGCTTTAACGAACCAAACAAATTCAACTTTATCCGTGTAGTATTCACCTTTTAATGGATTCCACACAAATTTGTCTATTGTCATTGCAGTACTACCCGACTTTAGAACTACAATGTCGCCTACTTTAAATTCATTGTTTGTTGTCATGTTAATTTTATTTATTGGTTTCTGTTTTTTACAAAGGGCTATAACGGTCTTTGCATAAGAAAAGTGGGGGAATTTTGCCCAGCGTTTCTGTCAGCCGTTATAAAGTTTAAAAGTAATAAAAAATGTTTGCAAACCACTGAAACCCGCATTTTTTTTGATGCAATGTTAGCGGTTGGTTGACTCCTTCAAAATTTTGTCAAAATCGATTAAAGCCAGTTTTATACTCGAAATAACAATTTCGGGATCATCAGTTTGCATCATATGTCCTGAACTTGAACTATAAAAAAATCGTCCATATTTTAATGGATACAAAAGTTCCATCCATCGTTTAATTTGTATGTTGCTATTAATTCGCCACATTTTTTCTCTATCGTAGATAGTGGGTGGTTCGGAGTTGGCAAAACCGCCAGCCTTTATAAAATGAACAGGCACGTTTGGTAAAGGGTTTTTGTCGCACTCAGAAAAATCAGTTTTTGTTAATTGGCGTAATATTTTTACTTCTTCCACGTAGTACCTAGGCATTTCGGCATATAGTTTTTCGGTGAAATTTTTATAAGGTTGCCCAAATATCGAATCGATTTGATGCTGGGTCAAACCAATTTCAAGATATGGTAAATCACCCATTCCTTGCTTTTTCGTAAAATCAACAGGATCAACAAAAACAAGCCCTGCAATTTCGTTAGGGTAATCTGAAGCAAAACTTCGGATATAAGCTCCACCAAATGAATGCGATACTAATAAGTAGGGCGGCTTAAGTCCTTTTTTGATTAACATTTCTCTTAGATTTTCAACTATATGTTTCGTGGTTGGAGGTAGGCTGTCGTCTTCAGACTCTCCTAATCTCGGGCGGTTATATGCAAAAACAGTATTTGTTTTCGAAACTTCATCAATTATTCCATTCCACCTATCATATGTGTCGGCCATTCCATTTTCAAATACAATAACTGGCTTATTTGTTTGATTGTTTTCCATGCCGGTTATATGTACTTCAATTTTGTAGCCATTTAAAGTAATAAATTCAAGCTTATCATATGTTATATCATTATTCGCTTTAACTAATTCAATCAGGGATTTCCATCTGCTATCCGTATATAATGATTTTAAATCTGGATCTGCCTTTATATGTGTATATCTGGAGTAGTTCATGAATGTTGCAATGTAATTTAAATTTGAGAATGCGCTATCAGCGTTGTTTGCTAATGCATAAGAACATGCGGCATTATAACGATGGTTCATTGTTATTTTTGAGTCAGGCAAATTAAACGCTTCAGAAAACACAAGTGCAGAGTTCTTAAAGTCTTTTACCTGATAGAGGGAGTCTGCTCTTCTAATAAAAACATCATATTTTTGATTACTATTTTGAGCAAATAAAGATGCAGTAGAAATCAAGAGGGTCAATAAAAAAGTTGTCGTTTTCATATGTTTTCTTTATTAAATGGTTCAATCTAATGCGATAATAGACTTGCTGCCAACTCGTTTATATATGTGATAAAATACATAATATCATCCATTTTGGGTGTATTTATGTAACTGTTATAACATTTATTCCTTTCAAAATTAAAAATATTTTTACAAATCATCAAGGGGCAATTTGATTTTTTGTCAGCAATTTTCACTCTCATATTCCTGTTTTTTTGAACTTTTACAAGTTTAAACAAAGCTAAAACGTTTTTTTGAACTTTTACAAGCTTAAACAAAGCTAAAACGTTTCTAAAACTTTCGCAAGCGATTCATCAAAATTTCAGTGGGTGCAGTCAAAAAAGTTATTGTACCGACTAAAAGCTGTTGCTTCGGTACGCTTCGCTGCACAGCAACCATTACCAAATTATACTGAATTTTATTAAAACGCTTATAATGAACAATATATACTTTTTACGCTGAACTCATATCTACTTTCATCGGTTTTTACGGAATACTGTTTCACCATTTATAACCGTGAGCAAAATTTGTGCCCTCAATGCCTGGCTGATGTCGCAATTCATAAGGTCGGTGTCGAGCACAACAAAATCGGCGTATTTTCCTGGCTCAATGCTACCTTTCATGTTTTCCTCAAAGCAGGCTTTTGCTGCCCAAATGGTCATGGACTGTAAGGCCTGTGTGCGGGTTAGGGCATTTTCCATTTGAAAGCCATGCGGGGGTTCACCGTTGATATTTTTCCGTGCAACTGCAGCGTAAAACCCGTAAAGGGGGTTTATATCCTCAATGGGAAAATCGCTGCCGTTGGGTATCCATCCGTTTTGTTCTAAAAGGTTTTGGTATGCATAAGCGTATTTTATCCTGCTGCCCAAACGGTTTACAGCCCAGAACATATCGGATGTTGCATGGGTAGTTTGAATTGATGGGATGATGCTGTACTCGCCATAGCGTGGTAGATCGGCGGGGTCAACCACTTGCGAGTGTTCAATTCGCCAGCGCAGGTCATTACCTTTAGGTAAGTACCTGCTGTAAATATCGAGTATCAGCCTAACAGCTGCATCGCCAATGCCGTGGGTGCATACCTGGTAACCATGTTTGTATGCCATTGCGCAAACCGAGTCGAGCTTTTCGGTAGGCTCAACCTGCATGCCTTTGCTGTGCGGTGCATCGGTATAGGGTTCAAGTAGATGAGCCCCTCGCGACCCTAATGCTCCATCGGCGAATAGCTTTACCGATCTAACGGTTAAGTAATCGGTTTGGTAAATTCCTTTGTTGATATACTTTTCGAAATTTTCCGGGGTTGGGATTAGCATGGCGTTGATGCGCATTTTAAGCTTTTTTGCATGCTGCAGGGAATCTATTAGCTCAACCTCATCGGCATCGAGGCCTGCATCGTGAACGCCGGTTAATCCCACCGCAAAGCAGTTCTGCTGGGCATTCAGCAGGGCTGTGGCTTTCTGTTCCTCTGCTGGTAACGGAATGTGCTTGCGTACCAGCTCCATGGCATTATCGATGAGTACTCCTGTGGGCTTGCCATTCTTTTGGATTACCTCTCCTCCCAAAATTTTGGTGTTTGATGTAATACCTGCAATATCCAGGGCTTTACTGTTGGCAATTGCTGCGTGCCCATCAACCCTAACAATGAAAACTGGCTTATTTGGGAATGCCTTGTCCAGCAACTCATTGGTAGGAAATTCCTTTACCTCCCATTCGTTCTGATTCCACCCTCTGCCTTCGACCCATTCAGTTGGGTATTTGGTTTGATGCTCAACCAGCCGATTTACCACTTCGTCCCACGATTTTGCTCCGCTTAGCCAAGCCTTGTTTAAGCCAAGTCCGTATCCCAGGAAATGGCAATGCGCATCAATAAACCCAGGATATACATATTTGCCGGTTAAATCTAATACAGAATCAGCTTTATAGGCCGATAGCACTTCATCGGTTGTTCCCATGGCAATAATTTTGCCGTTACTTACAGCAAAACTCTGAACAACAGTGAATGCTGAATCAACCGTGTAAACAGTAGCGTTGGTTACAATTAAATCGACTTTTTGCCGTTTAGTACATGCCATGATGGATAAACTTATGATAAAAAAAATCGGTATCGAGCGGGTCTTCATCTGGGTTGATTTATATTTGTTGTTGATTTAAAACCAAAAGTAGTAAAAATTTTAAATTAGATGTTTATCAATATAACAAAACAATTTTTCGCTATCTTGTTCATTTTGCTAACCTTATGGGCTTGCGAAAACGATGATTTCTCAACCAACCCTTCCATTAAACTTGATTTTAGCGCCGATACAGTCCTTTTCGATACGGTTTTTACAACCATTGGTTCATCAACCCGTTACCTAAAGGTTTATAACAGGACTAAGAATGATGTTCGAATTTCGTCAATTACCTTGGCTGGTGGAACTTCATCGGCCTATAGGATTAATGTGGATGGGCGACATGGTCCTTCTGTTAGCGATATACCGTTGCGTTCGGGCGATAGCCTTTTTGTCATGGTTGAGGTCACGGTTAATCCCACATTAAGCGATGCACCCTTGCTAATTGCCGATTCGGTAGTTTTTGTAACCAATACCAATGTTCAGGATGTGAAATTAGTTGCCTGGGGACAGGATGTTTACCTGCATAATGCGGTTACTGTTTTGAACGATACCGTTTTCTTAGCCAGTAAACCCCATCTGATTTACAATTACCTATTGGTCGATAAAAATGCTACCTTAACCATTGAAGCGGGAGCGCAATTGTATTTTCATAATAACGCACAACTTGTGGTTGCCGGTACTCTTAAGGTTGAAGGTACAGCCGAAAAGCCTGTTACCATGCAGGGCGACAGGCTCGAAGATTTTTATGCCGATAAGGGAGGCCAATGGGCTGGCGTGTGGCTAAGCGCCGGTTCAAAGTATAATTCGATAGCTTGGGCCGATATTAAGAATGCCATTATTGGCCTGATGGTCGATACCTGCTTTACTCCCGGTGATCCAACCCTTACCCTGTCGCATTCCAAAGTGGGAAATGCCAGCTATGTTGCTTTTTTAGCCCGTGGGGCAACGGTTGATGTGGACAATTGCCTGTTCTACAACTCGGCCTATTCATGTGTGGCTTTAACCATGGGCGGAAGTTACAGGTTTTACCACACAACCATTGCAAACTACTGGGGCGACTACATGTTCCGTAAGGGACCCGCCCTCTTGCTTAACAACTACTACACATACCAGCTTATGCCCGATGGCCCGATTTTGGTTGAACCTCGCAATTTGGATGAAGCCTCGTTTTATAGTTCAATTATTTACGGGAGTATGTCGAACGAGTTAGGGCTCGATAACAGGTATAACGGATTACCAGTAAGTGCCCTTTTCAACTATTGCTTTACCGATTGCATACTCAGGGTTCCTTCGGATTATAGCTTGAGTAACCCTGACCATTTTGTTCGCGTAATACGCGACGACCCAATGTTTAAAGATGTTGCCAAATGGAACTTTGAACTTGATACCCTAAGTCCCGCCAAGGATATTGGCAATATTGATATAGCCAATGAGTTCCCAATCGATTTGAATGGTATAAACCGCTTAAGCGATGGTAAACCCGATTTAGGTGCATTTGAACGGGTAGAGTAAAAT
>DFYV01000188.1:0-10553 GCA_002383425.1 Bacteroidales bacterium UBA4073
AAGCCATGAATTCTATTTTTTTCACCATTTATTAGTCCCTCATTATCGGGTAATATAGCTCCAGTTATATAAGAGAGTTTAGTATTTTTTTGCCTGTTTATTAACTAAATATATGTAAACTTGCGACATTTTATTTTGCTGTTAAGTCATGAGTTCTGAGTTTAAATCTACATTCTTTTATCTCACACGATAATTAGTGAAGCGCCCAAATTTTTCATTTCACCAATAGCTTTTTCACCATCGTCGGGGTTTACATTAACGGCTTTTACGGCATTCTCTACCACAGAAACACTGAAGCCAAGCTTTAAAGCGTCGGTTACGGTGTTTTTAACGCAGTAGTCGGTTGCCAAACCTGTAACCACCAGCTCATCCACATCGAGCTGGCGCAACCACGATGCTAAGCCAGTTCCCTGAAAACCTGAATACGCTTCCATATCGGGTTCGGTGGCTTTAGATACTATGAAAGCTACCGAGGGAAAATACAGGTCAGGATGAAACGCTGCCCCGCGAGTTCCTGCAACACAGTGTATCGGCCAAATTCCTCCATTTACTTTGAATGATACATGGTTTTTGGGATGCCAGTCGCGGGTGAAAACCACAGGAAGTTCTTCGGCTTCAAACTGCTTTACAAGTTGATTAATCGGTTCCACAACCATATCGCCATTGGCAACGGCCAATGCGCCACCAGGGCAAAAATCATTCTGAACATCAACTACAATTAATGCTTTCATGGTATCAGTCGTTATAATTATACCTTTCCATGCGCGGATTTGGAATGAAATGCCTACCCACCTTTGCAATAGGTTTGCCATTAACCTGTACAATATCAGCCGTAAAATCGTAGCTGCCTTGCATAAGGTAACTCCCTACCCCATACGCATCGACCGGAACGCCCAGTAGCTCAAATTGTTTAATTCGGTCGGGATTAAATCCACCGGATACAACTATTTTGACATTAGAAAATCCCTCCCTATCGAGAGCACTACGTACCAGCTCAACCAGCTTAGGATTTACACCAGTTGGTTTATAATTACCCATAAGGGGGAAAACGCTTTTATCGACAAGGTTCTCGGAAGTATCGAGCCTAACCCCCCAAAGCTTATCGCCCATTACACGGGCACATTCCAGCGAGGTGTTAACACAATCGTTATCAAAATCTACCAGGGCAATAAGGGGTGCAGTCGGATAGGTTTCATGAAAAAACTGAACGGCTTTAACTGTATTTCCATCAGCAGCGGCAATAAGGGCGTGAGGGATAGTTCCCGAAGCGCCAGCGCCCCACCATTCGGCTTGCGCATCGGTTGATACTCCCGAGGCACCACCAATATGGGCAGCATAGCCATCGCCTCCCTGAACTGCCCAATGGTCGAATCGGGCGGGGAAGTATAAAACCGTTTTGCCATTAGCGGCCTCCACTACCCTCCGGACATTAGTTGCAATCTTAGTCCGGCGGGCAAGAATGCCAAGGTAGATTGT
Organism: Bacteroidales bacterium UBA4073; assembly: GCA_002383425.1. Taxonomy (GTDB): domain Bacteria; phylum Bacteroidota; class Bacteroidia; order Bacteroidales; family Tenuifilaceae; genus Tenuifilum. The sequence goes on from DFYV01000188.1 coordinate 1,477, forward strand.
CTCAAGGTGGGCAAAAAGCGAAGCATCACCATGTATGTGCATTACAGTTTCATAGGGTGAAATGGCATCGCCATCCCATAAGGCATCAATTTCAATTTCTGCAAAACCATCAACCCAAAGGTTATCCAATTCCTGTGAGACTTTGATGCGTTCTTCTTCAAGTTTTAAAAACCCGATTTTATCAGTTAAGAACTGCATTCTTGCCAGTTTCTTTAACTCGATGAGTTTATCAAAAAGTTGATATGCCTTTGCATAATCAGAGTAATGCCCGCTTGCCACTTTTAGAACAGCAATAGCTTCGTCGATACCGCAAAGTATGGCATTATACTTTTGAAACACCTGCATGGTAACCCTTGGGTGCAGGTTTTTACTCTCAAGGACAACCTTTTCGCGCCAAAAGTAAACATCGCTACGGTAACCCCTACGAAGTTCCTGAACCGGAAGATCAAATGTAGTGGTGCTTAATCGTTTATGCATAACCCTATAAATTTACTAAAAAATTAGTTTCACCTGCCCTTGCCAACATGAGCAAACAGTCAAAGCAACAGCTCATTGGGTTGCCTGCGCTGCATTACAACGCCAACTATATGAATCGTTGAAACGGGTTTGCCCTGCGCATTCGATTCAATGGTAACTGTTCTGCTAATACGTTGAGGTTTAGGTTCGATACGGAATTCAACCCTTATTTCCGATTGTTTTCCTGGCAGCACCGGGGCTTTAGGCCACGACTTGACGTTTGTCCCACAACAACCGGTAACATTACGTATAAGCAAGGGTTGTTTCCCTGAATTGGCGAGCTTTATCAATACCACACCGTGCTGTTGTGATAAATTATCGAGGTAAATTTCTCCCATATTAAGCGTATCGGCCGAAATTGTAATGGCATCCCCTTTGCCATTGTTCACAGAGTAAATTCTGAAATCCTGGGCTCTTAAAGCAAATACCATAAAAATTAAACCCATCGACATTAAACCTGTTTTCATACCTACGAGTTTTATTAAACTAAATTGAACTTTACGCCAAAAATAGCAAAACTTTAAATTTATTTAAAGACATGGAGTAATGTTAAGTGCTAACTTTGTAAAACTATAGCACATCAACTTACTAAACAAAAAAAAAATGAAAATTGATATTTACGGATTTGACGGATTCATCTTCGACATGGATGGTGTAATTGTTGACAACTACCGTTACCACATTGAAGCATGGGGTGAGTTTTTTCGTAGAAAAGGTATAGACTTTGACGCAACAAATTTCACCAAACTTTACTTTGGGAAAAATAATACTGATATTCTACAATCCCTGTATGGCAAAACCTTGGCTGAGGCAGAAATTGAAGAACTTGGAGAAGAAAAAGAAACCATTTACCGTGAGCTCTATCAACCCCACATCAAACCGCTTGAAGGGTTAATAGGTTTGATGGAACAATTAAAGAGTTACAGCAAAAAAATAGCCATTGCCAGTTCAGCTCCTCAAAGCAATATCGAGTTTGTTGTTGAAAACACTGGTATAGCTAAATATATAGATGCGATAGTGAATGGCAACATGGTAAAGCTTGGGAAACCAAACCCTGACATCTTCCTGAAAGCAGCCCAACTTATAAAATTACCACCAGCAAAATGTCTTGTATTTGAGGACTCATTTTCAGGGATTCAGGCTGCAAAAAATGCTGGTATGCAAGTTATTGCCGTAGCCACCACGCATACAAAGGATGAACATGATCAAACACTTACCATAGTCGAAAATTTCAACGAAATATTGTAAAATACTTTTGACTTTAATTCACCTTGTATTTATATTGCAATAAAAAACGATGAAATTATTTTTATCGACACTGCTTATTTTTATTACCATTGCAATTTTTGCCCAGGAAAAAGAAATAGACTTATACTCATTATCCCTTGAAGAATTAATAAACACGAAGGTTTCCATCTCCACCAAAACAGAAGTAAATTTAAGGGAAACCCCTGGTATTATAACGGTAATAACCAAGGAAGATATTTGGAGGAGTGGTGCAAGGGATATCATTGAACTTTTCCACCTTTTTGTTCCTGGATTTGATTTTGGGGTTGATGTTGAAGGTGTTGTTGGTATGGGTATCAGAGGGATTTGGTCCCATGAAGGGAAATACCTTTTCATGGTCAATGGTTTTGCAATGAACGATGGTATGTTTGCAAGTGTTCCTTTTGGCAATCACTTTACGCTCGATAATGTAGAAAAGATTGAGATTATTCGCGGACCTGGCTCTGCTGTTTATGGTGGGTATGCGGGTCTTGGTGTTGTAAACATTATAACGCGAAATAATCCTGAGCATGGAGGAAAAATAACCTACACCTGTACTCACACCGGTAAACAGTTTAGCCAGAATCAGCTCAGCTTTGGGCAAACCATACACGACGGCGAACTACTTATAAACCTATCGGCTACAATTGGTGCTGGATCGCGGAGCGACAGGGATTATACCGATTACTACCAGCAAAGCCGCTCATTACTGAATGCGAGCAACACTTACACAAAGCAGGTAGCCTTTAACTTAGATTATAAAAATTTCACCATTAGTACTCTTTTTGACGATTACTCGTACTACCAAATTGACCTATGGGATAAACTCTACAGGGGCACACCTTTACAAGAAAATTTTACAAGCAATTTTGTTGGCATTTCGTATAAGTTCAAGAAATCGAATTTTACCATAACCCCCCACATCACCTATGAATGGCAAAAACCATGGCAGCTAAATGTTGCCGAGATTGGCTATGGCACCAATAAGATTTTTCATAGCTTAACCCCCAGCATCAGCAGTGTATATCAGAAAAGTAATATTCAAATAGTAAGCGGAATTGATTTTAAAACCGAAAGGCTTACTATGCCAAGCATGCTCGATACGCTGTACGAAGAAACGTTTAAAAATGGCAAGGATTACCTCTCCTATGAAAATATTGCCCTATACGGCCAGTTACTATGGAACACGAGGTTAGCCAATCTAAACTTTGGTATTCGCTACGACTATTCCAGTGAATTTGGCGATGCATTCACCCCACGAATTGGCATAACTAAAGCCATAAAAAAATTCCATTTCAAGGTAATGGGGAGTAGATCGTTTAGAGTTCCGGGAGGTATTCTCCCCAACCGTATCCCTGAAGGATACCAAAAATTACATCCCGAATCGGGTACCATATTTGAATTTGAAAATGGATACCTGCTATCGAATAGCTTAATGGTAGTCTTAAATATCTATGACATCACCTTTAACGACATCATCATCTACGGTAAAGAAGCGCAGTCGGGTGTTGGTTATTACAAAAATCAAGGGAAAATTGGAACTTCAGGGGTTGAAGTAGGACTAAAATTCAATACGGATAAAATCTTCAGCAACTTCAATATTGCTTACTACAACAGGAAGCATTCGGAATCGGACAGCTTGTTTATGGTGCCAGCAAAACACAACCAGTATCTTGCTTTTTCACCCTTAAGGGTTAATGGGCTAATTAGCTATAAAGTGACAAACAAAGCAACTCTCAGTATCACAACATCCTATTTTGGAGAAAGGTACTCATACAGCTACGTGGCCAATAATAACGATATTCTCGTCAAACAAAAGGCAAACCTAATTATTGGCTTGAATATGTTACTATCGGATTTTCCTTTAAAGAAGTTCAAAACCCAACTAATTGCTACAAATCTATTGAACTCTAAGTTTTACTATATACAGCCATATAAAGGGGCCCATGGCCCATTACCTGGCTTAGACAGCAGTTACGGGATAAGGATTGCGTATGAATACTAAATACCAGAAAAGCGACCTTCAGGGTCGCTTTAGCCTGCCTGGCAAATATATGTTACTCATTACTATCGGTTTGTGGCTTTTCGTCTTCGTCGGTTTGATTCAAGACATCGAGTAGTCCCTTACTTTGTAGAAGGTTATACCAGGTTATTACCTTTTTAATATCGCTTGTATAAACCCTTTCCCTGTCAAATTCGGGTAGGACTTTCTCAAAGTAGCTACGTATCTCCTTATCGTTCGATTTGTTACTAATGGCAGGACCTCCATTTTCAAGTACCACTATTTTTTTTAAAACCTCTTTCAGGGGAACTTCTTCCTGCTGAGTAAAAATGGCGATATCGGCAATTGCGCTAACCTTTGCCGAGGCAGGGATGAGCATACGCTTGCCATCGGAAAGCGATTCAACAATTACCCCCTGACGGCCCTGTGAAAGGAACCTGAAGAGCCCAGAGTATCCTGAGATTGTGAGTAGTTCTTTAAGTTTTACTTCCATATAAGAGTGAATTGTTTGTGAAAAGCTAAGTTAATAAAAATATGAACCCCGTCAAAAAAGTTGTTCGTTGTTCGTTGTTCGTTGTTCGGAATAATGGTTGACGGTTGATGGTTGATGGTTGATGGTTGATGGTTGATGGTTGTTCGTTGTTCGTTGTTTGTTGTTCGGAATAATGGTTGACGGTTGATGGTTGACAGTTGATGTGTTGATGTGATGATGTGTTGATGTGATGAATATTGGGGTTTTTTAATCTGAAATTTGAAATTTGGAATCTGAAATCTTGAATCTTGAACCTTGAACCCTTCACCAAACTCAGGGCAAGTCTGGAATTTGAAATCTGGAATCTGAAATTTAGCTGCTGTAGTATTCAAAGCAGTTTGATTTTAGTTAAACCCCCGTTCTTTTTTAATTCTATCGTAAGCTTCATTTACCATCTTAAACTTTTGTTCGGCAGCTACCCTAATATCCTCACCCAGGTGTTGAACTTTATCGGGATGGTACTTTACGGCCATCAAGCGGTAGGCCTTTTTTATTTCCTCGTTAGTAGCCTGGGGTGAAACCTCAAGAATTTTGTAATACTTATCCGTATCGGGTATGAACATAGCCTTAATGGAAGCAAAATCGGCATCGGTAATATCGAGATAGCTGGCAATGTCTTTTATCACTTTTAACTCCTCGGCGCTGACAACGCCATCGGCTTGGGCTATTCCAAAGAGTAAATGGAGTAGCTGCAGGCGTGAATGGTAATCGACGTTTGCCTTGATCTGGGAACACACATCGCGAAGCGGAACGGCTTGTTTAAGAATATCGCGTAATAGCAAAATTGCCTCACGTGCAGCCGAGGGGCCGAAGTTTTTGTAAAAGTATTGCCTAACAAACTCCAGCTCCGATTTAAGAACCTTGCCATCGGCTTTCATAACAGCGGAAACCAAAACCAGCAAGCTAACTATAAAACCATTCCTGCTGGATTCGCCAGTGTAAATCTTAGAGGTTTCCATGCTATCGAAAATGGAGCCAATGGCAAATCCCAGTATTGCACCGAGGGGACCAAAAAATGCCCATCCTAACCCACCGGTTATCCATTTACCGTATTTTCCCATATTGACTTGATGTTAAAATTTGAACAATATTGATGATTTGAGGTAATAGAAGTTGATTAGAGCTATTGTCGATAATAAAATCGGCTAACCTTTTCTTTTCCTCATCGGGCATTTGGCTTGCCATGCGCGCTCTAACCTCCGATTCGGTAACACCATCGCGTTCAATCACCCTTTTGATTCTTATATCTTCGGGAGCAGTAATAAGAATTGTTTTGTGAAGTTCAAGGTAAGCTCCGGTTTCAAAAAGTATGGCTGCTTCTTTAAAAACTAACTGGCTATTGGTGTTTTGCAAGCACCACTGCTCAAAAGCTCTTGCTACGGCCGGATGAACAATGCTATTCAAACCGGCAAGTAAATCGTTATTAGTAAAAACCAATTCGGCAACCTTTTTTCGGTTAAGCATCCCGTTGTAATAAATACCATCACCAAAAAGTTTTTTCACCTGTGCAATAACAAGTGGATCGGTATCGGTTATCGTTTTTGCCACTATGTCGGAGTAAAACACCGGATATCCCAACGTTTCGAGCACCTTACAAACCAAGGTTTTACCACTTCCAATACCACCGGTTACTCCAACCCTAATTGACATTGCTACTACTTTTTTTTTACAATGACAAAATCGACCTTACGGGGTTCAATCTGAATTCTACCTATAAAATTTGGGTACATGGTAAGTTTGACAACCGCTTTAGAAGATTTTTCTGCAATAAGTTCGGTATAATCGCAAGTAACCGCAAAATGGTTGGGCTTTAAAGTAAAATACTTACTAACAGCCACATTACAGGTAACAGTAACTTCTTTAGGGGCAAATAGCACATTATAGCCAGCAGGAACATTGACACATGAAACGGGAACATTAATTTTTGCTTCGGTAAACTTTTCGACGGGTATGATAACATGAACCCCGGAGGGCCGGAATCTAAGACCGCTAATAGGTTTCAGTTGTAAAACAGCATCAACACTATCGGAGATATTTTCCAGCACCATAGGCAAAGTGTGAGCAAAATTAATAGTATCGACAATGGAAGCGGGGCCCACCACCTCAACCTCGGAGGGACGAACCGAATAGCTACCAGCCTGCATGTACTGCTTGGCGTATGTTATAGTCAAATCGGGTTTAACCGGAATAGTTCTTTTTACCACATCGCTCAGCTGAAAGTAAAGGGTATCGGGGCTAACCTCGAGTAAAGTAAGGTTGCTACCAAGCTGTGCGGAAAACCTATTAAGCTGAGTGGAAAGCAACAAGTAATACTTACCATCATTATATTGAATAGCATTGGCATTAACCGAGAGCGGTTTGTAATACCTAAACAACTTATACCTTAACAGGTTGTATCCTAAAGCTTTAATCTTAACCGTCACGCTTAAGCTGTTGGGAGCTACCACAACCTTATTTTCGGGCAACTCTGAGAGATTAATATCGTATGTTACGGTCGATACATACTCGTATCGGAGTTTAATAAGCAACCAAAGTATAATGGAAATGAAAAGAAAAAACAAAAACATGTAAACCCGTTTGTTAAAACGTATTTTATCGGGTCGTAAAATTTTGTTGTATGTTTTAGGAGAACGGTGATTCACTGGGCAAGACCTTTTTATTGGAAATCAAAAGTAAATGTTCTTACAAAAAAACAACGCATTGTTCAAAAATAAATGAAAAGCCAGTGAAATAGAAATAAAAAGGACTCAAAGTTCAGGCTATTAAACTTTGAATCCGTAGTCAGAACAGTACTCCACTATCGGGTCTGAATATCGGTTACATCACGAATGATGGTGCTTTTGGCAACTTTAACTTCCACGTTATCAGAAATTTCAACCAAAATGTAATCATCTTTAACCTCTGATACTTTACCGTAAACACCACCAGCAACGATAACCTTATCGCCTTTTTTCAACGATTCCTGGAACTTACGGAGTTCTTTCTGGCGCTTCATTTGTGGACGAATCATGAAGAAGTAAAAAACAACAATGATTAGACCAAACATTAAAAAGGTCATTAATGGATTAGCGCCCTGCTGAGCTGCTTGAAGTGTAATAAAACTTGTAATCATAACTTTATCAATATTAATTGGTTATTAATTTAAAAAATAAACATACAAAGATACAAAATATTTTGACACTTAGGGTATGACATTTACTTTAAGGGTTACGGACTTTTCGCGAATTACCCCATTGGTTCTTAGGGTAACAGCCTTGTATTGCGACCCGTACCATCCTTTGCTATCAAAAATTACATCGATATAAGCCTCCTCGTTCGGTTTAAGAATCTTTTTTGACACCTCCACCTTGGTACAACCGCACGAAGGAATAATATCTTTAACCACAAGTGGAGCATTTCCGGTATTCCTAAAACGGAACGAATGCTTCACCTGCTCACCACTGTGAACCGTACCGGCATCAAAAAAATCATCGATGTAGGTAAGTTCAGCAAAGCGGGTAGAATCAAGAACCTGCTCTGCAGTTGTGGTGCTTTTACTTCCGCACGAGAATGTAAGGAGAATGCTAAACCCAAAAATCACCTTAATTATCCTCATCTTCAAAAGAGTTAATGTTTTCAGGCGATAGCTGTTCACCGTTTTCGCCAATCAATCCCCTACCCTGCTTTTGAATTTGTCCGTTCACCTTAAGGGAAGCAATAACCTTATCGAGTACCCCATTTACAAATGAATTGCTTTGTTCGGTACTATAGAATTTGGCAATATCGATATACTCGTTCATGCTCACCTTAACAGGTATAGTGGGAAACTCCATAATTTCAGTTATAGCCATTTCCATAATCAGGGTATCCATTGCCGCTATCCGATCGAGCTCCCAGTTGTAGGTGAACTTATCGATAAGTTCAAGGTTTTCCTTATGTTTTAAAACTGTATTACGAAGCAACCGTTTGGCAAATTCCTCATCATCGACATTTCCAAACACAGGCATAACGGTAAGGGAGGAATCCGTTTCGTCGATCTTCTTAATGGTCTTGGAGGCCATGCTCGACACGAATTCAAGGTCATCGTTCCAGTAGATGCTCTGCTCCTCAAGGAATGCCTCAAAGTCGTCGTTTGCGTTTAGAATCTTGTTAAGCAAACTAACCAGAACCGCTTTATCGTCGAAAAATGTGCAATGTTCGGCATTCATGTAATCGTTGTAAAAATCCGAAGCTATAAATTGGTTGAATACCGATTTGGCGACTTCAGGGAAATGGTTCCAGTTCAACCTATTATCGTTTGCCTTCCTTTGCAAATCATTACAGGCAGCCAATGCAGCCACCGCCCTGTTCTGAACAAACCTCAGGTTAGGGTTGAGCTCTTCGGGCGAAGGCCTGAATTTTTGCTTTCCCATCTCAATTTTAGCTAAAGCATGCTCTACCATCGACTCAGGAAGAAGCAGCAAAAGGAGATATAGGTGATATGATTTTTCAATGCTACGAAACAGCTCTCGCTCTAATGCGCTAAGAGAATCGCCCTCGTTCCGGTAGAAGGCAAAAAGTACCTGCAGGGCCTTGATTCTTATTAAACGGCGATTAATCATTATTAAGAACGATTTTTAGGATTCTCACCCGCAAAGATAGAAAGTTTAATCCAGTGTAATAGGATAAATAAGGTTAATATTTCAGGTACTACCCTTATTTTAGTGGTTAAATATAGTTATAAATGTGGTTGAAATGTGGTTAAAATATGGTTAAAATGTTGCTTTTTCTAAATATTTTCAA
>DFYV01000188.1:10600-14238 GCA_002383425.1 Bacteroidales bacterium UBA4073
TCATTAAATTCGTGGTAGAACCATATTTCAAAACACAACCTTTTGAACAAATTTTAATATTTTTTCTCAAAAGTACCATGATGTAAAGATTTTTTTAATTTTGAGCATCATTAAAAGTGAAAACCTAACCTAAAATATTAAAAGCGATGACTGAAGAATTTGATAGCACTAACGAATTTGAAAAGAGCGGTAGGGATGATATTTTCTCTCAAGTAGTAAAGGCAGGGAAAAGAACCTACTTCTTCGATGTTAAGGCAACCAGAGGCGATGAGCTGTACCTTACCATTACCGAGAGCAAAAAGCGAATGGACAAGGATGGAAAGATGTACTACGAAAAGCACAAAATTTTCCTATACAAGGAAGATTTCGAAAAATTTACCGAAAGTTTAAACAGCGTATTCGATTACATCCAATCGAAACAAGAAATAGTTTCCCGCACCGAACAAACCCACGACGTGGAATTAACCGAGGTTGATACCGATTACTCGTCCGTTGACTTTGACGAGTTAGGCAAGTAGATAGCCTGCAAATGAATTACCATATAGCCATTCAGCAGTGAATGGCTTTTTTACTTAGAATTGTTCTAAATAGCAAAAAACGATTAAATTTGCAAAATTTTAAGAAACACCAAACATTTTGTGTGATTAAAAGTTTTACTGATATACCTTTAAATAGATGTTACTTTCAAAGTTACAGAACGGTGAATACGGAATTATAGCAAAGGTAAAAGGAAGAGGTGCATTCAGAAAACGGATAACCGAAATGGGTTTTATAAAGGGCAAAAAGGTAACCGTAATAAAAAATGCCCCTCTAAAAGATCCCATAGAATACTCCATAATGGGCTATGAGGTTTCGTTACGCCGAAGCGAAGCATCGCTGATTGAGGTAATAACCCCTGAAGAAGCAAAGCAGATACTAACCACCCACGATAGTACCCAGCAACTTGTCACCATAACCGAGCCAGGGATTATCGATTCTGGGGTAAAGGCACTCAGTAAAACCATAAACATTGCACTGGTTGGCAATCCCAATGCCGGAAAAACCAGCATATTTAATCACCTTGCAGGGACAAGGGAACATGTTGGTAATTATAGCGGGGTGACGGTTGATTCAAAGAATGCCAGGTTCAGGTATAAAGGGTACACCATCAATATAACCGATCTGCCTGGAACCTATTCGCTTACCGCCTATACCCCGGAGGAGGTATTTGTACGACGCTTTATTCACGAGCAAAACCCCGATATTGTAATCAACGTAGTTGACGCATCGAATCTGGAACGTAACCTTTACCTTACCACCCAACTCATCGATATGGACATCAGGGTAATAGTGGCCCTAAATATGTATGATGAATTAATAGAAAAAGGTGATAGATTCAATTACCCCATGATGGGCAAACTGCTTGGCATTCCATTTGTGCCAACGGTTGGAAGTAAGGGTAAAGGGTTGGATAAACTTTTGGATACAACCATTAATGTTTATGCTGAGAAAGATAAAATTACCCGCCATATACACGTTAACTATGGCGAAGAAATTGAAACATCAATCCTTAACATTCAAACAGAGTTAAAGAAAAATACTGGTATCACTGTAAAATACTCCAGCAGACATCTGGCTATCAAGCTGCTTGAAAAGGACAAGCTTGCCGATAAGTTGCTGCGCAACGAAACCAATTACAGGGAAATCAAAAATAGGACTGAGCATGAGGTGAACAGGCTCGAAGGCCTATACCACGAGGATTCCGAAACACTAATTACCGATGCAAAATATGGGTTCATAGCTGGAGCGTTGAAGGAAACCTACAGGGAGAGTAGCCATAAAAAGCATCGGGTAACGGAACAAATCGACGCATTACTTACCCACCGTATTCTTGGTTTTCCAATTTTCTTATTCCTTATATGGCTCACCTTTTACACTACTTTTACCCTTGGGGCATACCCCATGGAGTGGATTGAGCTGGGCGTTGAATGGATCAGTAACACAATTAGTACCTACATGTCAAGTGGTCCACTTAAAGACCTACTGGTAAACGGGATAATAAGTGGCGTGGGAAGCGTAATAGTATTCCTACCCAACATACTTATTCTATTCCTTTTCATTTCGCTACTCGAAGATACGGGTTACATGGCCAGGGCAGCATTTATCATGGATAAGCTGATGCATAAAATTGGATTGCATGGCAAATCGTTCATACCCCTTATCATGGGATTTGGGTGCAATGTACCAGCCATCATGAGTACCCGAACCATTGAAAACCGAAACAACCGCCTGGTAACCATGCTTATCATTCCATTCATGAGCTGTAGCGCTCGGTTACCGGTTTACATTTTAATACTTGGCACTTTTTTCCCGAAAAGCGCAGGTAATCTTCTCTTTGCAATATATTTTACTGGAATACTAATAGCCATTGGCACTGCCCTCTTATTCAAGAAAACTATATTTAAAACCGAAGATATGCCATTTGTGATGGAACTTCCCCCCTACCGCATGCCCACCCTCCGTTCGACATTACTACACATGTGGCATAAAGGCTCTCAGTATTTACAAAAGATGGGAGGGGTTATACTTATTGCGGTTATATTTGTTTGGGCGCTTGGCTACTACCCCCGTAATGTAAACTATAGCAAGGATTACGGCGCTACAACTGAGCAGCTAACCCAAGCCATAAGCAAGGGAAACCTTCCCAAGTCAACAGTTGACAGCCTAACCCATATTCTACACCAGGCTGAAATGGAAATGGAAGCCGAGAGGCAGGCAAATTCATACCTTGGCCGAATAGGGAAGTTTATTGAGCCTGCTATACAACCATTAGGTTTTGACTGGAAAATGGGGGTTAGCTTACTTTCCGGAGTTGCTGCCAAGGAAATTGTGGTTGGCACATTAGGGGTACTCTACCAAACCGATCCCGATTCCAACAGTAATAGCCTTGCCGAAAAACTGAAAACCGAAACCCATCAAAGCGGAAAACTAAAAGGCAAGCCTGTTTTCACAAAAGTAACTGCAATGGCTTTCCTTATTTTCATTCTTGTTTACTTTCCTTGTATTGCGGTAATTTCAGCAATAAAGAACGAATCGGGGTCCTGGAAATGGGCAATTTTCACCATTATTTTCACCACCTCATTAGCGTGGGTACTTGCCTTTATGGTTTATCAAATTGGAAATTTAATTATAGGTTGATATGATACAGGAGATTGTAGTTTACCTTGTAATACTATGTGCATTGGGATTCGCTGCATACAACGTTTACCAATTTTTTAATCCTAAACGTAAAGCTAAAGGGAATTGTGCTGGCTGCAATTCGGGATGTTGCGCTGTAAACGGATTGCCTAAACCTGATTACAAAACTTCTGACTCAATAGCAAAATAAAATGTTGTAAGTTTGCGTAAAATTAGAAGGGAGAAATTACAAATTACAAATTACGAATTACGAATTACGAATTAGAGTTCATAATTCTAAATTGCTTGTAATTTTGGATTTTGAAATTGTTTAAGATATAGTGCTTAGCGCTCTTTGTGATTTTCTTTGTGCCCTTTGTGGTTTTATTATTATATTTTTACCACAAAGAACACAAAGGTTTTCACGAGGAACACAAAGTTTACAAATATCCATTAATTCTACTTTGACAGATTAGTATTTT
>DFYV01000117.1 GCA_002383425.1 Bacteroidales bacterium UBA4073
AATCTCCTTCTCTTCATTCTTGCTACTCACAACTCACTTCTCACTACTCGCTACCCACTACTCGCTACTATATTCTCGTTGCTATGTTTATGATTTTGAATTTTGAAATTGTTTAGGATTTAGTGCTTCGGATTTAGGATTTTTAGACAAAAATGCGTCAATTTATTTTACGATTAAAACTTTGTAAAATATTGATTCTCAAGCATGGGTCAGGAGTTCTGATTTTATACAACTAACGAGATTAGCCTATGCCAGGAAACTCAACAGAATTCCAGCAGCAACTGCACTGCCAATAACCCCTGCCACATTAGGTCCCATGGCGTGCATAAGCAGGTGATTGGTTTTATCGTACTCCTGGCCAACAACCTGTGATACACGGGCGCTATCGGGCACAGCCGAAACACCGGCATTTCCAATCAGGGGATTTATCTTATTACCTTCACTGAGGAAAAGGTTTAAAATTTTTACAAACATCACGCCACCAAAAGTTGCAACTACAAACGAGGCAGCACCGAGTGCAAAAATACCAACCGATTTTGGGGTAAGGAATGTTGTAGCTTGGGTTGACGCACCAACGGTTAAACCAATAAGAATTGTAACTATATCAATCATAGGTCCCTTAGCGGTATCGGCCAAGCGTTTGGTTACCGTACTTTCTTTCAGTAAATTCCCAAAGAAAAGCATGCCAAGTAGGGGTAAACCCGAAGGTACAATGAATGTGGTAAGCAGCATTCCAATTATTGGGAACATAATTTTTTCAAGCTTAGTAACCTGCCGAGGTGGCTTCATCCGAATAAGTCGCTCTTTCCGGGTGGTAAGCAATCGCATAACGGGAGGTTGAATAACAGGAACCAGCGCCATGTATGAATATGCCGAAATGGCAATTGCCCCCATAAGGTCTGGAGCAAGCTTCGACGAAAGGAAGATAGCGGTAGGGCCATCGGCACCGCCAATGATTCCAATAGCACCAGCCTCCTGGGGCGAAAAGCCCAACAGTAATGCTAACATGTATGCACCGAATATACCCAACTGAGCAGCCGCACCAATGAGCATGAGCTTGGGGTTGGATATTAAGGCACTAAAATCGGTCATGGCTCCAATACCCAAGAAAATAAGCGGTGGGTATATCCCTTTAAGCACGCCAAAGTATAAGTAGTTCAATACGCTACCGCTCTCATACACTCCAATCTGATAGCCCGGTGTAAATGGGATATTACCTACAATTATACCAAACCCAATGGGTATCAATAGCATGGGTTCAAATTCTTTGGCAACTGCCAGGTATATGAATAGTATGCCCACAAGTATCATAACNNATTCTCCAGCAGGAATGAGATAAAATTTCCACCTTGTTCCATGGCTATCCAATTATTACAAGAGTATCGCCTTCAAGAACCGAATCGCCCTTACCAACTTTTACATCAACCACGTTACCCTCCTTATCGGAATCGATATTGTTTTCCATTTTCATGGCTTCAAGAACCAGCAGTCGTTGCCCAACTTTCACGTGGTCGCCAGGTTTAACAAGCACATCGAGGATAACTCCGGGGAGGGGCGATTTAACTGCACCCGAAGTTGCAGAACCGGGGCTTACCGTTTTTGCCACTGCAGGATGTGAATCGGTTGCAGGAACTACTTCAGGGCGAACGAGTTTTGGGGTTTTAGTCTGTTTCAACTCCCTTTCGAGTTCAACCCTATATGGTGTTCCATTTACCTCCACTTCGGCAATATTTCCTTCAACATTAGCAATGTGAACCACATATTCATTGCCGTTTATTTTGAACTTAAAATCCTTCATCGTATTAGTATTCTCGGGGTTATTTTATTTAACTATTTCTTAATTACCACAACTCTTTGAGGTGATTGCCTTAATGTGTATATTTTGGAACTCCAGGGGGAGTAACGTCGCGAAACGCGCTCAATGGTAAGAATGGTTGATTCCTGGTCGTGTTTTTCTGTTTCGTAGAAGAACAACGCTGCCGAAATGGCAGCAAACACCTCACCAGGTATCTCGTTCACCTGCCGTTCAGTAGCCTCAGCTGTTAGCTGCTTAGGCTTTGTAAACCTAATGCGTATAGGTTTTTGAACAACCCTTGCCATTAACTTGAATAGGCGGTACAGAACAAATAAGGCAAAAAACACGACCGTCATGGCAATTAAAGACATTACTATACCGTAGGGATCGAACTTGACAAACTTTTCGCCAGCTGTTACATGGGTCTCAAAAAGCTCATTGGTTGAGTTAGGAGTGGCAAGTTCACTCACCTGCCATACTCCAAAACCGTCAGGTAACCTCACAAACGATTTATCGATACCGATAACAGGCACAGTAACGCTATCAATGAGTGTACGTCCGTCGGGGGCAAAAAGAGCCACAAAGCGACTTGTACTATCAAGCAAAAAGTTTAAATGTAAGGTACCATGGACGCTTTTGCCATTGGCAAAAAACACCAGATACTGCTGTTGAGGAATAAGGGTAACGGGATCGGCTGTGGGTATCCTATACTTAGTGGGTGAAGTAATATCGTTGGTAAAGTAACACCCCGCAACGTTAACGCTATTGTAACTGGTATTCATAAGTTCAATCCATGCGCTGCGCTCACCATAGCTGTCGATGTAGTTAGTTTTATTAAAAAGCATCACCTCGTTAATGCGGATGTCGGAAATGCTTTGCGCATTAACACTTCCCAAACCCAATAGCGTGCCGATTATAGCCAGGTACAATTTTTTGATTTTCTTCATTGCTGCAACCTTTTTAATTATAACGGCAGGTTTGAGTGCTTTTTGGGAGGGTTGATTTCCTTTTTGGTTGCCAACGACTGGAGTGCTCTAATGATACGGAAACGGGTATTACGCGGCTCAATCACATCGTCGAGGTAGCCAAATTTTGCTGCCACGTATGGGTTGGCAAACTTCTCCTTGTACTCCTGTTCCTTTCGTTGTAAGAATTCAGCCTTAGCATTTTCGTCTTCAATGGTTTCCAGCTCACGGCTCAGCAGCACTTCAATGGCACCCTTGGGCCCCATAACAGCAATTTCGGCACTTGGCCAGGCATAGTTGATATCGCCACGCAGATGCTTTGAGCTCATCACATCGTAAGCGCCACCATAAGCCTTGCGTAAAATAACAGTAACCTTTGGAATAGTAGCCTCGCCATAAGCATAAAGCAATTTAGCTCCATGTATTATAATTCCATTGTATTCCTGAGCAGTGCCCGGAAGAAATCCCGGAACATCAACCAAAGTAACTACAGGTATATTGAAAGCATCACAGAACCTAACAAAGCGAGCTGCTTTACGCGATGCATTAATATCGAGTACACCGGCAAGATATTTTGGCTGGTTTGCCACTATACCCACCGACTGACCATTGAAGCGAGCAAAACAGGTGATAATATTGGGTGCGTAATCGCGTTGTAATTCTAAAAATTCGCCATTGTCAACAATGGCAGTAATAACATCTTTTACATCATAAGGTTTGTTGGGGCTATCGGGTATTATCTCGTTCAACGAATCTTCCAGGCGGTCGATGGGATCGTTACAAGGCATTAAAGGTGGCTCCTCAAGGTTATTCTGGGGCAGGTAGCTGAGTAGTTTGCGAATCAACATGATGCCCTCCTCTTCGGATTCCGAGACAAAATGCGCTACCCCCGATTTTGTGGAGTGAACACCTGCACCTCCAAGTTCCTCGGACGTAACGGTTTCGCCGGTTACAGTTTTTACCACTTTAGGGCCGGTTACAAACATGTAGCTTGTGCTACGTGTCATGACGATAAAATCAGTTAGTGCAGGAGAGTAAACAGCACCGCCTGCCGAAGGACCAAATATGGCTGATATTTGTGGAATAACACCCGATGCTAAAATATTGCGCTGAAAGATTTCGGCATAACCACCCAAACTCTTTACCCCTTCCTGAATGCGTGCACCACCGCTATCGTTAAAACCAATCACAGGAGCGCCAACCTTCATGGCCATGTCCATAATTTTACAAATTTTGGCAGCAAACGTCTCAGATAGCGAACCGCCAAACACCGTAAAGTCATGGGAGAAAACATAAACCAATCGTCCATCAATAGTACCGTAACCGGTAACCACACCATCGGAAAGGTAAATTTCCTTATCAAGCCCAAAATCGACACAACGGTGCGAAACAAACATGTCAAACTCCTCAAAGCTGCCCTCGTCGAGTAGCATATCAATACGTTCACGAGCGGTGTATTTCCCCTTCCTATGCTGTACCTCAATACGTTTGGTACCACCCGCCAGCTTAGCCTTTTCCCTTAACTCAAGCAGTTCCTTAATTTTTTGCTCCTGTGTGCTCATTTTTTTTCGATGTTTGGGATATGGTTTTACCTATTTTTATCCTCGCAAAACTCTGTAAGAACGCCAAAAGTTGATTTTGGATGCAGAAATGCAATACTGAGCCCCTCTGCACCCCTGCGTGGAGTTTTATCGATAAGGGTTACACCCTGCTCTTCCATGCGCTTAAGCTGCTCTTCAATACCCTTTACCGCAAATGCTACATGGTGAATGCCCTCACCCTTTTTTTCAATGAATTTACCAATAGGCCCTTCGGGATCGGTGGATTCCAAAAGTTCTATTTTGGTTTGACCAACCATAAAAAAGGCAGTCTTTACCTTTTGATCCTTAACCTCTTCGATGTTATAGCACTTTAACCCAAAAACTTTTTCGTAAAAGGGAATCGAATCCTCAAGGCTTTTAACGGCTATTCCGATATGTTCAATGTGGGTAATGCTCATAGCTGTATGTTTTTTAAAATTAGTTTATGCAAAGTTACTTCGTATAGTTTACTTTAACCATAAATGTTTCAAACGATTTAGCTGTTTTTCAGCATTGTTAAAGAACATGTTTGTTAGGATTTTTCGGTTAATTCTTTTTTTGAGGTGATATGAAAAGGATAAAGGATAAAGTTCAAGGTTCGAGGTTCAAGGTTCAAGGTTCAAGGTTAAAGGTTAAAGGTTAAAGGTTCAAGGTTAAAGGTATTCAATATTCTGGCATTTTTCATAATGATGAAAATTAGTTAACATTTTTAGAAATAAATAGAACACTGATGACACGGATTATATGGATAATCACGGATAATAAATCAGTGTAAATCAGTTAAATTCGTGTTATCCATATTCTATTTCGATATTAATTATTTTCTTAACAATGTAAACTGCAATATGAAAAATGCCAATATTCTAAATTCTAACTTCTAAATTCTAAATTTAAGGCCATGTTTTACTGTCAACCATCAACTGTCAACCATCAACTATTTTCCCGAACATCGAACAACGAACAACAAACAACAAACAACAAACAACAAACAACGAACAACGAACAACGAACAACGAACAACCATCAATTGTCAGCTTTTAGCGCTTAAAAAAATCAATTTTCCTTAAAATAGAATATGTAACAAAATAATAAGCTATTTTTGCAGACAAATTCTGAGTAATAGTTTAAAAGCAAAACATCATGGGAAAAGGAGATAAAAAAACCCGTAGGGGTAAAATAATTTTGGGATCGTTCGGGAATACCCATCCCAAAAAATCAAAAGTTCGTAAAGAAAAACGCAACAAGGCCAAGGCCAAAGCTGAAGTTAAGTAAATCGAACTTTAATCTGAAAACATTAACCGGCACTGCCGGTTTTTTTATTTATCACCTAAAACAACCAGAATGCTATTAAATCGATCATGTTAATCAAAAACTAACCTCATATAACATCAATAATTGACACAAAAACAGTATATTGGCTATAAATTTGATATCCTATCTATAGCTGTTTAATGCTTATACTACTTGTGAAAAAAACCATTACATCGATCTTACTGTTGCTAATAGTAAGCAGATGTGCCATTTTTGCCCAAAACTCTCAGTACGAACGTTCCGACTTTCAGCGTGATTCCACTTACGCCTCGCAGCTATCGGAAAGAATTGATAGTCTCTTTTACAAGGAGCAGTACGATAGCTGCATGCTTATTATTGATAAGGCATTAGTATTTTATGACAAGTTAGGACTATCGAGCTACAAAATGCAGGCATTGACACGCAGAGGAGCTATCAACAGAATAGAAGGACGATTCAGCAGTGCCATGGCCGACTTCAGTGTTGTACACGAGTACTACAAGCAAACCGGAAATGTAAAAGGCGAAGCAGCCATACTCAACCAGATTGGAGCCATTTACAGGCTTAGAGGCGATTACCCCACTGCCCTCGATTACTACTTTAAAGCACTGGCAAACTACCAAAAAGTAAACCATAAACCGGGTGTATCATCGGTGCTTAATAACATTGGAGTAGTTCACCTATACCAAAAGCTTTACGATAAAGCCTTGGAGTACTACACCAAATCGTTGGCCATTGAGGAAAGCCTAAAAAACGATGAAGGAATTGGCACTTCGTACCTCAACATTGGAGAGGTTTACCGTAAAAAAGGAGATTTGCAAAAAGCTGCCGACTACTACCTTAGAGCTTTGGTTTACGCCAACCGCACAAACGACCTCGATGCTGTTGGAACTATCTATAACGAGCTTGCCGGTATTAACATCGATAATGGAACAATGAGCGATGTTCTAAAATACCTGAATATTGCCCACAACACCTTTGTAAAGACAAATAGCCCTCAACGAATTGCCGAATGTGAAATTAACTTCGGCAAATACTACCAAAAAGTTGGGCAGCTTAGTCAAGCTAGTTTGCATTATGCCAAGGCACTTGAGCTTGCCACAAAGAACAACCTGCTCGAATTAAAAAGCAATGCCCATTATCAGCTTAGCAACATTTACGATAAACAGGGCAAAACCCAATTGGCCTACTCGCACTTCAAAAAGTACATCGCAACTCGCGACAGCCTTTTTAACGAGGATAATGCCAGAAAATCGATTCAAGCCGAATTCTTTTACAGGTTTGAGAAGCAACAGGAGGAGCACCGAATTGCCCAGGCAAAAAAAGAAGCGGAATATGCTGAGCGCATTAAGCAAGATAAAGTGATAAGATTCTCACTCATTTCAATAATCAGCCTTGCGATCATTCTTATAGTATTTATTCTATTACACCTGCAAAAAATTAAACAGAAAAACGAAGAGCTCAACTACCATCAAAAAGAAATTCTTGAGAAAAACGAAGAGCTTCAGCAGCAGCAGGAAGAAATTACAGCTCAACGCGACGAAATAGAGCGCAAAAACCTCATACTTGAGCAATCGCAACAAATTATTGCCGATAAGAATGAAAGGATGATAGGCAGTATTCAATATGCCAAAACCATTCAAAACGCACTTTTACCAAAACCCGAAAAGTTTGCCGATCTTTTTGCTGATTACTTCGTAATTTTTCAGCCCAAAGATATTGTTAGTGGCGATTTTTACTGGATTAACAACGATGATCGATACACATACGCAGCAGTAATGGACTGCACGGGGCACGGTGTACCCGGGGCATTCATGTCGATGATTGGCAACACGTTACTTAACAAGATTGTAATTGAATGGGGTGTATTTCAGCCCTCCATAGTACTTGAATCGCTTAACGAGCAGTTGCTGCAAGCGCTAAAGCAGAAAGAAATTGGGAACACTGTGCTTGCCGGAATCGACATTGCCTTTGTTACCATCGACAGGCACGAGCAAAAGATATACTTTGCAGGAGCAGCACGTCCTATGCTAATCATACAAAAGGATGAAATACAGCTTGTAAAAGGTGGCATACGCTCAACGGGAGGCTTTCAACCTGCAAATATCAAGCCTTTTGAAGGAATAATTTTTGAGAACATCACCCCAACCCAAATTTACCTGTTCTCCGATGGTTACGCTGACCAAATTAGTACCGATAGAAAGAAATTCGGTTTACAGCGACTTATCGATTTAATTTACCAATCTCACACCAAGCCAATGGATGCCCAGCGTGATTTACTTATGAGAATGATGGAAAACCACTTGCATGGAACTGACCAACTCGACGATATTTGTATAATGGGAATACGATTAAAATCAGAACTCATGACTTAACAGCAAAATAAAATGTCGCAAGTTTACATATAATTAGAAATTACAAATTACAAATTACGAATTACGAATTACGAATTAGAGTTCATAAAGTTAAAAGGAAAAAGAGAAAAATAAAAGGCATTGATAAACTCTATATTCTAAATTCAAAACAAAATGATTTATTAGAAAAGACAGGATAAGCTTTGATATTACGATTTTGAATTTAGAAATTGTTTAGGATTTAGGGGGTGTAATAAAACAATCTTTACAAATAATATTTGTTTCTTTCTATTAATCAACCAATTATATAAATAAGATGGATAAGTTATTCTATTACACCCCCTTAGTGCTTTGGATTTAGGATTTTTAGACAAAAATGCGTCAATTTATTTTACGAGTAAAACTTTATAAAATATTGATTTTCAGCCATGGGTCAGGAGTTCTGAACCTTACAGGTTCAGCATAAAATCGATAAGGTTAGTGTCACTATCGAGTTTTAGCTTT
>DFYV01000119.1 GCA_002383425.1 Bacteroidales bacterium UBA4073
TCAAGCATGGGTCAGGAGTTCTGAAATTACGTCAATTTATTTTACGATTAAAACTTTGTAAAATATTGATTCTCAAGCATGGGTCAGGAGTTCTGACATTATTAATGGTGGATATCCTAGCGCCGAAAAACTTGTTAAAATCAGGGTTTAGTCGTATTCATCGGGACCCAGTAGGTTGTTCACAGCCTCGGCTACCAGGCTTAAGGGGAAACCCCGCGAAAGCCCAAAACGTATCAGCTTGTTGCGCAAATCGACCCTACTCCGAGTTTTAACCTGAAGCATCTTCTTTCTAAGCAAATCAGCTAGCCTGGCATTGCTATCGGCGTCATTCAGTTCGTCAAGGGCATGGTTGATAATATTCTTTGCAATACCCTTTGCGGTCAGCATTGCCCTTAGCTTAATTGGTCCCCACCCGTTTAATCGACTCTTTTCACGAACGTAAAGCGTAGCATACCGGCTATCGTCAACATACCCATCGGAAATGAGCCTGCTAATAACCAAATCGATGTCGGTCTGGGCTAATCCCCACTGCCTGAGCTTCAGCACCAGGTCGTGGGTACACTTCTCCTGTTGGGCGCAAAGCCTCTGTAAAAGCTCAAGAGCTTTCTCAGGTGTTATGGCATTTTTTGCATCTCCCTTAGTCATTACTAACCATTTGAGCCTTGATAAATCGGGGTTTACCCCGAAAATCTTTTAGTAAACCAATATGCACAAATCCATACGATTTCAGCAAATCGACCACATCGGGGCCAAAAGCCTCGTTAATTTCCACCCATAGCCAACCTGAAGGAACTAACCAGTTTACGGAATGCATGGCAATAGCCTTGTAAAACCGTAACGGATCGGAATCGGGAACAAAAAGGGCAAGATGCGGTTCGTAGTCCAGAACATTACGATCCATCAACCTTTTCTCTGAATCCCTTACGTAGGGCGGATTGCTAACCACCATGTTAAATCGATAACCGGGGAGTACGGTGGATTCTAAAATATCAACCTGCATTAAATTGATATTCAACTCATTATCAATTGCATTTTGTTTTGCCATAGCAAGAGCATCGGCCGAAATATCAACAGCTGTAACCCTGACACCTTTAATATGCTTGACCAATGCCAGCGCAATGCACCCACTGCCCGTACCAATGTCGAGAATGGCTGGACTATCATCCTCATTACTATCCACTATCAACGAAATCATCTGTTCGGTCTCGGGGCGTGGAATCAAAACTGACGAGTTAACCTTCAATACCAAATCGGAAAAGTAAGCAACTCCCACGGCATACTGCACCGGCATCCCCGCAATTAAATCGGCAATAATTCTATCAATCTCCAAAACTTTACCATCATCAATTTTTAGTTGTGTATTTAAAAAAACCTGATGGTAAGGAATATTCAGCACCGCCTCAGCGATATACTTTTTTATAGTCTGAATCTCGTTGGAACTGAAGTTGTACTTCAAGCTATTAGAAACGTGTTTTAGGATACTGCTAAGGGTATTATGCTCCATAAAAATTGCATAACTTTGTGTAAAACAAAATTACACTTTTTTTATGGATAATGCCGAAGTTCACGTCAAATACATGGCACGATGCCTTGAACTTGCACTTGGCGGACAGGGTAACGTTGCTCCAAATCCCATGGTAGGTGCAGTTATTGTGCACAATAACCAAATAATTGGTGAGGGATTCCATGCCGTGTACGGACAAGCCCATGCCGAAGTAAATGCAATAAACTCAGTTGCAAACAAAGAACTGCTTAAGGAATCGACGCTGTACGTTTTGCTTGAACCCTGTTCGCACTATGGCAAAACGCCCCCCTGTACCGATAGAATCATTGAATACGGCATACCCCGTGTGGTAATAGCTACCACCGATCCAAATCCTAAGGTGGCAGGCAGAGGGGTTGAAATACTCAGGCAAAACGGCAAAGAAGTAATTGTGGGCGTGCTTCAGGACGAAGCCATTGAGCTAAACCGTAGGTTTATAACCTTCCACACCAAAAATAGACCTTACGTTATCCTGAAATGGGCTCAAACCATGGATGGTTTTATCGACAAGAAAAGGGAAGCAAGCGAACCCATTAACTCGAACTGGATTACCAACGAGCTGGCACGATCACTTGTCCATCGTTGGCGTAGCGAGGAACAGGCAGTGCTTGTGGGCACCAATACGGTAGAAAAGGATAATCCACAGCTGAATGTTCGGAACTGGAGTGGCCGTTCCCCCATTCGAGTCGTAGTTGACCGTAAGCTACGTTTACCCATAAGTTCCAACGTTTTTGATGGTAGCCAACCCACTCTGCTGTTAACCGGTAACAATAGCAGCTCGCTGGCACGTAAGGCTGAGTTTACCGGCATCAATAATCTGGAAATCATTACCATCGACTTTATTAAAGGCATTGAAAACCAAATTCTTAAAGAGCTGGCCGATAGGGAAATCATTTCGGTTATCATTGAAGGAGGAGCCATGCTTCTTACCAGCTTCATTCAGAAAAACCTGTGGGACGAAGCCCGCGTGTTTGTAGGCAGTAAGTTCTTTGGTGAGGGTGTTAAAGCGCCTGCCATAAAGGGGAAATTAGTATCGTACGATGAGATTGGCGATAGCAAGCTGTTTGTGTACAGGAACGAATGACAAAAAAAAACGAAATCCGACAAAACCAAATCAAAAGTAACTATATGCGCTTGAAAACAAATATCACAACATGCAATAGCTAAGGATGAACTTTCAATCCTAAATCTTAAATTTAAGGGTTTACCCAAAATACTTATTAACAATCCCAAAAAAAATAATTAACCAGGGAAACACCATGTAGCATATAAGCTTTTTACCAAAAATAGCCTGATTACCATATATTTACATTTGCAGTACTCTTTTGTTTAAGCACTTTACCCATCAAAAAAAGCAGGGACATTCACCCATGTTTTGCAAAATATTTAAAAAAAATACGATAACTCTTTGGACGATATGTAAAAAAATCTTAAATTTGAGTACGCTAATAAAACACAAATTTATACGCCTATTTAACTAGATGATAAATATTGCGTGATATTGTAGTGTATTTAAGCTAGTTAAAGGCAAACATAGGAACGCCCCAGCTCTCAGAAACGAAAACCTCCGATAAGATGTTTTTACACATTTTAACGGTTTGGTTCTAGAAAATAAAAAGTGGAGTCCAGCGACCACTACAAAAACGGGGCGAAACCGAAAAGCCATACGAGTAGGAAAATTGATTTTAAAGGAGAAATTTTATGCGAACATTAGGCAACATTCTTTGGCACATCCCATTTATGGGATTTTTAACTGCAGCCGTAACATTTCTGATTGGCGGATTATTAGTAATCACAGTAATTGGTGCGCCCATTGGACTTGGACTTATTCAGCTGTCAAAATTTTTATTGACACCTTTTTCTTCTGCTATGGTAAGTAAAAAGGATTTAAATGCTGAGCAGAATAAATTATGGCAATCTTTCGGTATAATTGTCAGAATTCTTTACTTCCCCTTTGGTTTACTCCTTGCAATTGCGACTATTTTCCAAATTGCTGGTCTATTTATTTCAATTGTAGGTATTCCGGTAGCATTAGTTTTAGCAAAAACAGTGGGAACATACTTCAACCCAATTAATAAAATTTGCGTTCCCAAAGCAGTGCAAGATGAATTAGAACAAAGAAAAGCGAAAGAGCAGGTAGCAAAACATTTTGCTTAGCCCATAACATTGTATATGTGATATTTGCGGGGTTTCATGGTAAATTGAACACTGTGCACGCAATAAACCTTTATGCAAACTTGAAGCAACAGTACCTTGAAATCCCGCAATTATATATACTTTTTTAATTAGCCATTATATGCTCAAACCTTGTATTTTTTTTCTTAAACACACTAAATTCATATACAAACACAACATTACACCTGAAGTAAGAAAATATCTACTTCATAAAAAAGTTTTAGAGATACTAACCATTAAATTTTTTACTCAATTTTCAGTATCGTTTTTTTCGCAGTTGATGTGTTGATTTTTATTTTTCTTTTGATTTTATTCGGTTAATAGTTCTTTTTTTATATTACATCTGTCAGATTCCACGCTTGTACATGCCGAATACCGTCTCTTAGGGGCATAGTGGCATCATCCAGTGAAACGACTATTTTTTCAAAATTATCATCTATGGCCTTTAGAGCAGAATACTCCCGTTCAATAACAGAGTCGTCAGCGAGCAAATAAGCGCTTTGGAGATAAATCACCCGATCGGCTTTCCTGGCTATAAAATCAACTTCCCTGTTGCGTAATGTACCTACATAGACATCAAATCCGGCGGGAAGTATATGTGTTGAAACCAAAATCAAAAGTCTTATCTCCCCAAAGATTGTATTTCTCAAGTATTGCAATTTTTTCGTCCATGACCGAATATTTTTGCAATAACACGGAATTTTCGTTTATGGACGAATTATTTTAATCTTTAATCAATCTGCAGGTAATTCTTCTTTTGACGGATGTTTGGTGAATTGAAAGTATTTAAACAGGAGTTAAAAAACACACTATCAATTACTTGCGGCGACTTTGTAATTTTCTGTTAGTGTGTACATCTGTTTCTATATCTTTGATTATAAGAAAGTTATTAATAATTTAGTGAGTACAATTAAATTACTGATAATCAATTAATTAATAAAAATAAGGGAAAGGGGAAAGTTAGTTATTTACTTTATTTACAGATAGTTATATGCAATTAGGATCCCAAACATCCGTTTTGAGGTGCTATGAACCTACAATTGATGGTTGATGGTTGATGGTAAAACATGGTCTTGAATCTTGAATCTGAAATCTTAAACTTTAACCTCTAATTTCTAACTTCTAACTTCAAACCTTGATCTTTGAACTTTATCCTTTAACCCTTCGACAAACTCATGACAAGCCTTTAACATTTAACTTACATTGGGGCTTCGCCCCAAACCCCACCTACTTTCTTGTCTTGATACAAGAAAGTAGGCAAAGAAAATCAAGGCTGAAAATCTTTTCCCGATGGGGGGGCCCGTCAGGGGTTTCTGCTACGCAACACTTTTTGCCCTTTTTTGAGGTAATTTGTGGCGTGTTACGAAAGTTCAAAAAGTGTTTCTTCCACAGTCCCCCGCTACGAAACCCCTGCCACCCATTAGCGGGAAAAGATTTTATGCCTTTTTTTGTCAGGTATGGTTAGCCAATGAACGTGTATGGTTGATGGTTTATGGGATAATGTGATGATAGTTGATGTGTTGATGTGATTATGGCTATCGTTTAACGTTTAACTCGTTTTGTTCGTTGTTCGGAGTAAAAGTTGATGGTTGATGGTTGATGGTTGACAGTTGATGTTATGATGGCTATCGTTTAACGTTTAACGACAGTTGTTCGTTGTTCGAAAAAAGGAATCTTTAATTCGTAATTCGTAATTCGTAATTCGTAATTCGTAATTCGTAATCTTGAATCTTGAATCTTGAATCTTGAACTTTGAACTTTATCCTTTAACTTAGCACCTCAAAAAAAAGAATTAGGCGGCTTTACACCTACCAAAAGCTTCAAGTACTTCGTACTTGTAAACCTGCATGATATACCTGAACCAATAAGTAAAACGATTGGGGTTGACCTCAATATCATTCACCAGGTAATCCATATCAACCCACATCCAATCAGCCACCTCGTTTGGATTTGGGGTAGGGTTTCCATCAAATTGCCCCAGGTAAACCCAATCTATTTCGTTCTCAATTAACCCATTGTCGAGTTCTACACGGTAGTGAAAAGTAAAAAGATGTTCGAGTGGACAGGAAAACCCCATTTCGTTGGTCAATCGTTCTATTGCTACAGAACCCATCTGTTTGTCAGGGGTAAGATGGCTACAACAGGCATTAGTCCATAAATCCGGAGAATGGTACTTTTCGTGCGCTCTTTGATGAATGAGCATTTGTCCCTTCCTGTTACAAATCAAAATGGAAAAAGCCCTATGTAAAATGCCATCGGTATGAACCTGCTGTTTTTCAGCATATCCAGTAATATTGTCGTTTGTATCAACAACTGCTATCAAGGGTTCAGCCATAAAAATCTATTTCAGAAATGTCCCATTTTGGAGTTCATCAAATGCTTTTTGAATTTCCTGCTCGGTGTTCATTACTATGGAACCATGCCAGGCAATGGGTTCATTATTTGGCTCGGCACCAAAAAACAGGAAGTTTGCCCCATTTACTCCAGCCTTAATTTGAATGATTGAACCCTGGGTAAGAGAAACACCGCAGGGAGCCTTTATTGGGTTTTGGGTATTGCCAATAGCTATATCACCTTTATACACAAACAAGAAGTAACGATAATTTATAAAATCAGGTGTAATCACCTCATCAAAAACTGAATCGGGCCAAAGCTTTACATCAAAGATGTCAACGGGTTTGTATAGCCCCATCAGACCACCATCGTGATTACGGTACTTCCCCGAAAAAACCTTTACACGCGACGATGAGGATTCCACCACCGGAATGCCTTCAATTTTTAACTCCCTGTACAAAGGTTTAACCATTTTATACTGCTGAGGTAAATTAAGCCACAGCTGGACGCCGAACATGGAGCCATTATCTCCAATAGGTAATTCACTATGGATTATTCCACTACCAGCAGTCATCCACTGCACCTCGCCCTGCCCAATTGTTCCGCTAACCCCGGTACTATCGGTATGCTTAACTTGACCTTTAAGCACGTAGGTGATGGTTTCAATGCCCCTATGCGGGTGATCGGGAAAACCTGCCCTAAATTCCGATTCATTATCGGACCCAAAGTAGTCAAGCAGCAAAAAGGGATCGCACTCGTAACGGTTATTATAGCTGAATATCCTTTGAACCGTTACCCCTGCGCCCTCAACTGTCCTATTGGGTTTATATAGGGATTTAACAGTTACCATATTTAAAACTATTGGTTTCCATGTAAATATAACATATTTTTCTTTACGATTGTTTAAATGAAATCTCAAGTTTTATAAAATTATTTTAATTGTTGATTAAAAGTTAGTTCAACAGCTAATGTTTAGGTTAATAGTTAGTATTTTTAGGGCTGATAAATATCCTTCAGAATGATGAAAAAGTTTAAAATCATAGTTTACCTGCTAGCCTGCATTTTTCATCTCTCAGCATTAGCACAGGAGAGCAAATCGTTCAGCTCGTTGAACTCAACTTACGAAAAAGGACTTGAACTATACCAAAAAGGGATGTATGCCGATGCTCAAAAAACCTTTGAACAATACATGGTAAAATTACCCCAGGGATACCACCAGCAAAGAGTTTCTGCTGAGTTTTATAGGGCAATGTGCGCAATAGCCTTGAACAATAGCGATGCCGAGTACCTAATTGGCCAATTTATTCAAAACTACCCCGAAAGCCAGCTTATCGATCAGGCCTATTTTGGCATGGGTAAGATGCAGTACCAACAAAAAAAGTACACACAAGCGGTGTACTGGCTTACTAAAATCGACAAAAATGGACTTGAAAAGGATACGCGATTTGAATGGCAGTTCATGTTAGGGTACAGCTACTTCATGACCAACGACTACGAAGCGGCTAATCGTTGGTTTTACCAGATTAAAGATATCGACAATATATTTGCAGCACCTGCAACCTATTACTATTCCCACATAGCATACCTTCAAAAGAAGTATGCCACAGCGCTTAAAGGATTTGAAAAGTTGCAGAACGACGAACTTTTTGCTCCCTTGGTGCCATACTACATAACCCACATATACTACCTTCAGTCCGATTACGGTAAGGTTACCACTTACTCACCTCGCCTTGCAAAAGACAATACCAATAAACGGGCTCCTGAAATTGCCAAAATTGTAGGCGATGCATTTTTCAAACTCAAGCAGTTCGACAGCTCATTAGCCTACCTTAAAATTTACGAAGAAAAAAATAAGCAACAGCTCTCCCGTGAAGATTTATACCTGTTAGGATTTGCCTACTACAAAAACGCTAAATATACCGAAGCCTCTAAGTATTTGGAACGTATTGCTACTGTTGATGATTCCCTCAGCCAGAATGCCAACTACCACTTAGCAGACTGCTACCTTAAGCTTAACAACAAGAACAAAGCCCGGCAGGCATTTGGTCTTGCCTCAAAACTCGACTTCGATAAGGTAATCAAGGAGGATGCCCTTTTCAACTTTGCCAAGTTAACCTACGAACAGCTATACGCACCATTCAACGAAGCAATTGATGCCTTTAATGCGTATATCAAACAGTTCCCCGAATCGCCAAGAATCGATGAAGCCTATAACTACCTAACCCTTGCTTACCTGAGTTCAAGAAACTATAAGGATGCTGTGGAGGCGCTTGAAAAAATCAACAAAAAAGATGCTACCATTAAAACAGCCTTACAGCGTGCTGCATACTTCCGAGGTCTTGAGCTTTTCCAAAATCTAAACTATACCGATGCAATAGCTTTGTTTACAAAATCACTTGAGTACGCTGGTTACAACCAGCAAATTGCTGCGCAAGCGCTCTTCTGGAGGGCTGAATCGTATTACCGCCTGGCACGCTACGAGGATGCTGCCAACGACCTCGATAAATTCATTGTTACCCCAGGTTCATTTGGCCTGGAAGAATACCTAATTGCCCATTACAATCTTGGATATTCTTACTTCAAAATGAAACAGTACGATAACGCCATAACATGGTTTAGGAAGTACAACAGCTTGGCAAACGACTCCCGGATCAATACTGTTGCCGACGCCTACAATCGAATTGGCGATTGTTTCTTCATACAGCGACGCTACTGGGCTGCCATCGATTACTACGAAAAAGCAGCAAACCTCGACATTTTAGACGCCGATTACGCCCTGTTCCAAAGGGGGTTTTCGTTAGGATTGGTGAGCCGTCCGGAGAAAAAAATTGAAACCCTTACCGCATTACTTAGCAAATATCCCACCTCAAGCTATGCCGACGATGCAATTTTTGAAACAGCTGAAGCTTACAATACCATTGAAAACGCAACCCTTGCCATTGATTTCTACAAGCGTATCGAAACCGGATACCCCAACAGCAGCTACTATCCGAAGGCATTAGTACAAATAGGTCTTATTTACTATAACACAAACGATTTAGATAATTCGCTGGAATACTACAAAAGGGTTGTAGAAAATTACCCAAACTCCACCGAAGCAAAAAATGCACTGATTGGCATACGAAATATATACATTGATAAAGGAGATGCCACAACTTATTTCAACTATGCATCAAAACTGGGGAACATTGCCAACATCAGCCTAACAGAAAAAGACTCGCTAAGCTACATGGCTGCCGAAAAGGTTTACCTAACCGGTGATTGTGAAAAATCGGTACTAGCCTTTGATGGTTATCTTAAGGATTACCCACTGGGAAATTTCACCGTAAACGCCATGTACTACATTGCCGACTGCAATATTCAGAATGGCAACTATACCAAAGCAGCCGAATACTTTGAAAACATTATTAAGCAACCACGCAATAGCTTCACCGACCAAAGCTTACTCAGGCTAAGTAATATCTATCTAAACCAGAAGTTGTACGATAAGGCATACTCCTACTACGACATGTTGGAATCGATGGCCGAAGTTAAAAGCATGCTACTCGATGCCCGAATGGGAAAGTTACGATGCGCTTTTGAACTTAAACAATACGACCAGATGCCTGTAATAGCAGCGAATATACTAAGTACCGATAAACTTTCGCCTGAGCTGGAGCGCGAAACCCGTTTTAAACTTGGCCAGTCCCTTTATCGCTTAAAAAAGTATGAAGAAGCATTGATTGAATTCTCAAAGGTTGCACAAAACCTTAGGACCATGGAGGGGGCTGAATCTAAGTACATGAAAGCCTTAATTTACTTTGAACAAGGAGAGTTTTCCCGAACGGAAAGCGAGGTATTTTCGTTTGCTGAAACTAATACCCCCCATCAGTACTGGTTAGCCAAAAGCTTCATCCTGCTTGCCCAATCTTATGCTGCTCAAAATGATTTCTTTCAGGCAAAAGCCACCCTGCAAAGCGTGCTAGATGGTTACTCTAACACTTCGGACGGGATAATTGACGAGGCTACCGATAAACTTAACCAGCTTGTAAAAGCGGAAAAGGATCGTCAAAATGTAAAACAAGATTAAACTGAAAGCAATGAAAAGCGGATTTTACTTCATAATAGCGTGTGCTACAACAGTCGTAATGGCAAAAAACATTGTACATGCGCAAACTACTGAGCTGAAAAAAGAGGTACAGGTTGTTCGCCCCTATGAACCTTCTATTTCCGATGCAAACAAAATAAATCTTCAACCCAAAATTATCGATACAATTATTGTTAACCCAAACTTCTCCTACTCCATAGTGCAACGCCCCATTGAATCCTACTTCACACCAAGTCCTTTATCGGCAGCAAGAATGGTCCCCGAACCATTACCCGATTTAAACACCAAGTACCTACGGCTTGCGGTGGGAAACACCATATTCCCATCAGCTGAAGCGTACCTCACCAGCAACCGAAATAAGGACTACCTTTATGGTACATGGATAAGATTCTTCAATACCGGTGCTAAGGTAGAACTTGCCAATGACTTGAAGGTCAAAGCCCCTGCCTCGAATATTGATGTATTGGCCTTTGGGAAGAGAATGCTAAACCAAAAAATTGTGCAGGGCGACATTGGCTATAACCAAAATAATCGCTCCTTTTACGGATACTTCTTCGAAAATCCTACCCTTACCCCAACCAACGATGAGCAAAGCATTAACCGTTTTAGCGCTAATCTTGAATTTAAAACAACCAACAAGGACTCGGCAAGCATAAACTACCATGCTCAAACTAATTTTTACCATCTTACCGACAAGTACGATATTCAGGAAACCTATATATCCGGATTATTTAATCTCAATAAATTTTTAGGACAGGAGCAATTCGGTGGCGAAATCACCTTAACCCATTACGGCCGTTCCACAAGTTCAGGCGCTAATGACAACACCTTGTTCCAGCTAAAACCTTGGGCGCATTTCTTTGGCCAGCAATGGCATGCCTACGCTGGGCTTAACATTATTTACGACGCCAATGGCAATGTTAATAACACTTATTTTTTCCCCCGAGCATACCTATCGTATGATATTGTAAGCCATTACATTATTCCATACGTGGAAATTAATGGCAATATCCAGGAAAACTCATACTCCCAGTTGCTAAACCAAAATCCTTGGCTTGCATCGAATTTAGATTCTTGGAATACAGTGAACAAGCTGATTGTTGGTGGTGGAATTAAAGGCAAATTCAGCCCCACCATTTCGTATCATGTTAACGCCACCTATGCCATTACCGATAGTTTAGGGTTAATGCTTAACACCAGTGTCGATCCAACCAATCCTCTTTTCAATAGGTTTACCATAGTTTATGATAATACCGAAAGAACAACCGTAAAAGGAGAGCTAACCTATGAGCCATCAAAGCAATTCCATTTAAAATTGAATGGTTCATTCTACCAGTACAAAACCAAAAATGAATTACATGCATGGCATTTACCCGATTACGAAATATCAGGTTATCTCCAGTACACTTTTAGGAGTAAGCTAAAGCTAAATGTCGAAGCTTTGGCCGAAGGCAAACGCTGGGCTAAGAACCCTACCGAAAATCCCATACGCCTTGAAGAGTATTTAGCTATTAACCTTGGTGCAGAATATTTATTCAGCAAGCACATTTCGGTATTTGTTACCATAAACAACCTTACTGGAGTAAAATACCAGGAATGGTATTTATATCCCAATCACAGGTTCAACATGTTAGCAGGTGCAAGCTACAGGTTTTAGATAGATGTCACATGATTTTAGTGCAATTTTACCGCTAAAAAGGTTAAAGGCGGAGGCTGTAAGAAGAAGGCGGAGGAAAGGTCTAAGGTATTTGGATTTCCACAGCATTCAAAAATCGTCCAGTTTACATGAAAATTAGTTCTTACACAAGTAGAAATTTTTAGAAGAATTAACCACGGAGTTACACAGAGTAGCACAGAGGTAACACAGAGTCTCGCAGAGCAAAACATTGCGTAACTCTGTGAAACAATTCAAGTATCAGCGTTCAATCCAGTATATTATCACGACTTGACCCGATATTATCTGGAGAGTTACGCAGAGTTTTTCGCAGGCAGGTGCAGAATCAGTAATTAGCAGATTAGTCAATGTGATGATTAGTAGATAATTATTACATAAACAAATCATCACGACTTGTCCCGATTTATCGGGATCATCACATCAACCATCAACTTTTTTTTTCGAACAACGAACAAAACGAGTTAAAGGTTAAAAGTTAAAAGATATCAATCTAATCAATCACATCAACCGTGAACCGTGAATCGTGAACCGTTAACCTTGAACCTCGAACCTTGAACTTTGAACCATCAACAATCAACAATCAACCATTTTTAACACCTCAAAAAAAAATTAACCTGTGTAACTATTACTCTTTTGCTAATTAATCTTTAACCCATAAACCCCTATTACTAAAAAACTACTGCCATTTTGGCTGTACGCAGAAAGATTTCAACAGTAACTATACTATACTGAATATCAGTATTTTGTATAACTAAAAAAGATGTTAAACATGTAAGATAAACCGAATAATTTAGTTATCTTTGAAGGTTAATTTTGAGTTATTATTTAGTGCAATTTTACTATGAGTGATAGAGGAAAAGAGTTAAAAGAAGAGAATGGGAGTACAAATTACTCAGCCAGTAATATTCAGGTTCTTGAAGGCCTGGAAGCCGTTCGCTTGCGCCCGGCTATGTATATTGGCGATACAGGGAGTAAGGGTTTGCATCATCTGGTTTACGAAGTGGTTGACAATTCCATTGATGAAGCCCTTGCTGGTTACTGTAATCGTATAGACGTGGTTATTAACGAGGATCAGTCAATAATAATTTCCGATAACGGTCGTGGTATCCCTGTTGATTACCATGAAAAGGAAAAGAAATCGGCACTTGAAGTGGTGCTAACAGTACTTCATGCCGGAGGTAAGTTCGACAAGGACTCGTATAAGGTGTCAGGAGGGTTGCATGGCGTTGGCGTTTCGTGTGTAAATGCTCTTTCCATGAAGCTGATTGCCGAGGTGAAACGTGATGGCAATGTATTCCGTCAGGAATTTTCGCGGGGTAAACCCACAACGGAGCTTCAGGTAATTGGCAATACCGAAGAAACGGGGACAACCATAACCTTTTTGCCCGACGAGCAAATTTTTACCCAAACCACAATATTTAACTTCGAAATATTGGAATCGAGGCTTAGGGAGTTGGCTTTCCTGAATAAAGGTATTAAGCTAACCCTAACCGATAAGCGTGAGGTTATTGAAAATGGCACCCGTAGTTACCGCTACGCTGAATTCTACACGCAGGCAGGCCTTAAGGAGTTCATCAAATTCCTGGATATGAACCGTGAGCCTTTAATTGAGAATATAATCTACATTGAAAACGACAAAAGTGAGGTTCCTGTTGAAGTTGCCATGCAATACAATACTTCGTTTTCGGAAAATGTTCACTCCTACGTAAATAATATCAACACCATTGAAGGGGGAACACACCTTACCGGATTTCGAAGCGCACTCACCCGTACCCTAAAAAAATATGCTGACGATTCAGGCATGTTGAGCAAGCTTAAGTTCGATATCAATGGCGACGATTTTCGCGAAGGGTTAACCGCCGTTATCTCCGTTAAGGTGGCCGAACCGCAATTCGAAGGTCAAACCAAAACAAAATTAGGCAACCCTGAGGTTCGGGTAGCTGTGGACCAGGCAGTGAGCGAAGCCCTTGCCAATTACCTGGAAGAAAATCCCAAGGATGCCAGAAATATTGTTCAAAAAGTTATACTTGCCGCACAAGCCCGCCATGCTGCCCGCAAAGCTCGGGAGTTAGTACAACGAAAAACCGTTCTGTCGGGTTCCGGGCTTCCTGGTAAACTTGCCGATTGTTCAGAAAAAGACCCTACTGTTTCAGAAATCTTTCTGGTTGAGGGTGATTCGGCTGGCGGTACGGCAAAACAAGGACGCGATAGGCGTTTCCAGGCAATCCTACCTCTCCGTGGTAAAATTCTGAACGTCGAAAAAGCCATGCAGCACAAAATTTTCGACAACGAGGAAATTAAAAATATTTTCACTGCTTTAGGCGTTTCAATTGGTACCGAAGAGGATAGTAAAGCCCTAAACCTTTCCGGACTACGTTATCACAAGGTAATAATCATGACCGATGCCGATGTGGATGGAAGCCATATTGCCACTCTTATCATGACTTTCTTTTTCCGTTATATGACCGACCTGATAAACGAAGGACACCTCTACATAGCAACGCCTCCATTATACCTGGTCAAGAAAGGAAAAGAGGAACGTTACTGCTGGAACGAGGAGGAACGTCAAAAAACGGTTGAGGAGTTAGGCAAAGGGAAAGACGGATCGGTTCATGTTCAGCGATATAAAGGTTTGGGCGAAATGAATGCAGAGCAACTTTGGGCTACAACCATGAGCCCTGAAACCCGCATACTACGTCAGGTAACCATTGAAAGCGCGGCTGAAGCCGACCGTATATTCTCCATGCTTATGGGCGACGAGGTTCCACCTCGGAGGGAGTTCATTGAAACCCATGCCAAATACGCAAATATCGACGCATAATTTTAAAAGGCCGCCACTAAACACGGCCTTTTAAAGTTTATCATCCAATCGCTCCAGGTTAAAACGTTTTTGCAACCCACCCTGGTTATCGTAAAGCCACTTTACTGATGCTGGTTTTCCACTTACATACCATATCCTACCAGCCACAGAACCATTGGGGTAAAATGTTGTCCAAATACCATTCTCTTTATCATCAATATAATACCCGTGGATTATAAGCATACCCGAACTGTTATAAAATTTCCACATACCACAAGCTTTTCCTCCACAGTAAATCCCATCCTGTTTAATATTTCCAGTAGACCACCAGAATACCCACTTACCCTCCAAATTACCTCTAAAAAAGTCACCCTGACCATGTTTTAACCCTGTTTGGTAGTAACTTGTCCACCTTCCATCTTTCTGATTACCAACATAATTCCCCTTTTCTTTTAGTTTCCCATCGGGATAGTGCTCTTCATATATACCATCTTGTACGCCATTTCGGTATTCGGCCTTTATATGCAATGCTCCGTTCTCATGAAACGAAACCATAATCCCATCAATCCTACCATTTACGTAATAGGTTTTTCGCAGCAGATTCCCGTTTTTGAAGTATGTATAGAGTGTATCGCAATAAAAGCCATTACACTTAGTGCCTTTATAGTTTAGTTCGCCTGTCTCGTAATAGCTTTCCCAAAGTCCATGTAAGGTGTCATTTTTATAACCGCTACGCAATCGGAGTAATCCGCTCTCATCGTAAACCTCACTTATACCATTTAGCTTCCCGGTGCGGTACTCCGACCTTGCGCTAATCATACCGTTTGGGTAAAAAGTTTCAAGTTCTCCATCCAACCTATCATTCATGTAATTCCCTTGCTGATACAATGTACCATCAGCATTCCAAAAAATAAAGGGCCCTTCCTTTTTACCATTTTGGTAATGAAATAAGCTTAACCTTGCACCATTTGGGTAATAGGTAATCCAAATGCTATCGGGTTTCCCGTTGGTGTAGAATCCTTCCTGGTTTAATACGCCCGTGTCAAAAAAATATAGGTAACGACCTTGCCTTACTGTATCGCCATTAACAACAAGGCCTTGATATTTCTCTTTAACCAAACCGTTTGGATATGATTTCTCAATAAATACAAAGGTTTGCTGGCCAAACAGGCTGCCAGTAAAAAGTAAGAGAATCAAAATTGAAAAAAATCTACATTTCAACGATAATGTTCGACGGATAAAAGAAGTTAGGGAAGGTAATTTTGACGAAGCGTAGCAAAGCCTTTTATCCGCTGTTAGGCGATGTGCTCTTTTTTCGGTCATAAGATTCCTTCCGCTTGTAGATGCTGTTCATCCCATTGGGTATCAAATGCAATTCGTGTATCACAACGATTCTCTATCTCTTTTTGGATTCCCAGATACTTATCTTTGGTTACTTTGGTCAGTGAAATTCCGCTGTTACCCAGTTCCTTTAGAATTATAGAATCTATTGGACAATGCAATGTTTTTTTTATGTGGTCATCATTATTTTTCGTGAGATAAAAGTGATATTTCAATATAACATTGATTGGCTTTTGTGCCTGACCAAAAGAGATTCCAAATTTGTTGCTAAGACTTTCTATTGAATCTATGATATTCTCTTCGGTTAGTTCACCGGTATCCATTTTATTAGTGAGATTCTCAAGTTTTTTAAATACTTCGACTTTGAAATCTTTTACGCTCTTGCCTGCCTTAATGTTTTTCCCGACAGATCTTAAAATCATCGTTGCATTGAATATTATCAGATAAACGCTCTTTTGATGTATAGTTAGTGTCATCTTTTATTCACCTCCTATGAGCATTTCGCCTAAATGGTTATGGATTTTCTATAATGCTATCGGTACCAATGGTATTGGGCTGTTCACCCGCTATATCAATGACAAGCTGAGAGCCCTCAAGGGGATACTTTGGCCCATAATCGACAATAATTGCCAGGGCATACTTGCCTGCAGGCAAATCGTTGGGCAGTTCCAACTCTACTGTTCTGCTAAGCTTCGGGAATACCTCAAAATCCTTAGGGGGATACTGTTTTTCTTCGGCAGTCATCATATTCGATGCCAACAGGAAAACCTTACAGTTGGCCACCTTATCGCCTAAATTTTCAATCACGGCCGAAAATTTTCTGCCAGGGTCGCCTGGTTTTGTTATTTCCTGAAAATTACTTGCTTTTACCGAATAGTTTTGGTTTGATTTAGGCGATTGGTAAATCAGTACCCCAATTCTTCCACTAACAGTAATACCTGCGGCAAGCTGCTTATCGGCACTCCAGCTGGTTTGCTCCCTGGTTGGTTGTACAAAAAGCATGCACCAGGCCGTTCCAAATTCTTCGCCAGGCACAAGCATGTTAACCTGAATTTGGATATCTTCACCTGGATTTAACTCGAAAAAAGCGGGGTTAACGTTTATCCAGTTGGCGCAAGAACGCTTAGTTGAATTTGGCGGAAGTATTTTTCGCTCGCCAGTGGAGGTAGGTAGAAAATCGGCAAATGAAACGGTGTACGACACCCTTCGACTACTATGATTCTTGACGTTAAGAGTCTTCAGCTGGCTTGTGGCGGGTTCCGCATCAAACTCCAACCGAACTGGTGCTACCTCAAAATCCTGGGAAATTGCCAAATTTGAGAAAAGAAGCCCACCAGCAATGAAAACCAGATTTCGACTTAGCATAATATTACATTTTAAAATGTTTTACAATTTTCAAAAATAAACGATAAAAGCAAAATATTTTCCATAAAGCGACAAAAAGAATACGCCAATTAACAAATATTTACAGCTAACAAGGAATTTGCTTCATAATTAGTTAATTGTTTTTTAGTTGCAAGTTACAAAGATAGTATTTTGATGAATCGTTTATTGTTAAACTCAAAACGAATATTTTTTAAAGGTTATTTCAGTACCTCAAAAAAATGATTAATTTTGCTTAAGGATTCAATGTCCTGTAGTTTTTTTATGAACTTGTAGAAGTGTCTAAGATATTTTAGAGTCTTCCATTCGTTCGGGAATACATGAAAATTTGTATTGTTTGCATTTTAAATCTGAAACTTTGTTACAGAATTCAACCCATAAACCTATGAAAAACAATAAACTATGGGGCATTGCAAAATACCTGCTCCTAATTATGCTTGGTGCATTGGTTATTGGCCAAACCGCCTGTAAAAAGAAAAAGGAAATTATAACCGAGGTAGACCCATCGTTTGGGGAGTATATTACGGCATATACCTCCGGGCTAATTCCTGCTGGTTCTTTTATCACATTTAGGCTTACGCAGCCTACTGCATTGTTTACTACGGCTGGCGATGAGGTTAAGGAAAGTTTATTCAACTTTTCTCCTCCCATTGATGGAAAGGCTTACTGGGTTGATGCTCAGACAGTAGAGTTCAGGCCAAATGAACCTATGAAATCGGGTGAGATTTACACATCATCATTTGAGTTGGGTAAATTATTTGCGGTAAAGGAATCAAGGTTTAAAAAGTTCGATTTCAGTTTCCGCATCATTCCTCAGTCAATCGCTCTTGATTTTGAAGGATTGTTAGTTGAAAGTGCCGATAATAATAGTGTGTACAGTCTTGAGGGTTTGGTTCAAACCGCCGATGTTGCCGGGATGGATAAACTAAAAAAATGTATTGAGGCAAATTATAATGGCAAGGAGGCCGAAGTTGTGATTGA
This sequence comes from Bacteroidales bacterium UBA4073, assembly GCA_002383425.1. GTDB lineage: Bacteria > Bacteroidota > Bacteroidia > Bacteroidales > Tenuifilaceae > Tenuifilum. The sequence goes on from DFYV01000119.1 coordinate 18,320, forward strand.
GTCTGCCGAGGCAATGAATACCTACCATTTGCATATCAAGGGGATTGAGCGTACAAAAAATAAGGGTTTAGTTGAGGTGAAATGGGATGCCTCGGAGATTGGAGGTAATTCAAAGGGAGCGGTGTCGTTTGATGTTCCTGAACTTGGAGTTTTTAGTGTAATTAGTTCGAACGTAACACAATCGCCTCAACAATCGGTTCTAATAGTTTTTTCTGATTTGTTGAATGGCAATCAGGATTTTGCCGGTTTGGTGGAAATTGATGGTTTCTCCGATTTAAAATTTGAGGTCAAGAAGAATATGCTCCGTGTTTATTTGCCCGAGGCCATTCAGGATGTTCGGACATTAAAGGTTAACAGGGGAGTTCAGAATGCAATTGGCGATAAACTAAAGGAGGAATACTCGCAAACATTCGCTTTTGAAGATGTAAAGCCTGGAATTCGTTCGCTTGGAAGAGGCTCAATTCTACCAACCACACAGGGACTGGTTTATTCATTCATGGCGGTTAACTTAAAAGCAGTAACAGTTGAAATTATTAAAATCTACGAGAATAATATTCCTTATTACTTGCAGGTTAACACTCTTGGTGGAACTAACGAGCTAAAACGAGTTGGTTATCCAATTTTCAAAAAGGTTATCAATCTTAATCAGATAGGCGTTATCACCCCAAATAAATGGACCCGTTACACACTCGATTTAAGCCAACTTTTCAGCGCTGACCCTGGGGCAATGTACCAAATCAGCATTAGTTTTAACAAGAAGCAACTCCTGAAACCCTGTGAAGGTGTGAGTTCTAATGATGCAACAACATCTACCATGGAGTTTGAGGAGAAAATTAATACCGCTGATTTTGAGGGGCCTGGCTATTACTACGATTACGACTATGATTACGATGATGATTATAATTGGCGTGAACGCGATAATCCTTGCAATTCCGCCTACTACTCGCAGTCAAAGATGATAAAGCAGATTATTATATCATCGGATCTTGGTGTAATTGCAAAATTGAGCAATAATGGTGTAATGGTGGTGGCGGTATCGGATTTGCCAACGGCAAAAGCAAAATCGGGCGTTAACGTTCGAGTATCGGATTATCAGAACCAAACCATTGTTGAAGGGACTACCGATGGCGATGGTTTGGTTGAACTGAAAACAACCCGTGCGCCTTTCCTTGTAACTGTTACCGATGGTAAAATGAAAGGTTACCTAAGGGTTGACAATGGAACATCTAATTCACTCAGCAATTTTGATGTTGGCGGTTCTGAGGTTCAGCGTGGCTTAAAGGGTATGATTTACGGCGAGCGTGGCGTATGGCGTCCGGGCGACTCGTTACATATTGCATTTATACTTGAGGATAAGGGCAAAACCTTACCAATGAATCACCCAATAATATTTGAACTCCGCGATCCCAAAGGATTGTTGGTGAAAAAAGCGGTTCAGGGTAATAATGAGGTTGGCATTTTCTACTTCCCAACGGTTACGGATGCTCAAGCACCAACCGGGCCATGGAAGGCAACTGTAAAAGTTGGCGGTGCAGTCTTCAACAAAACCCTAAAAGTTGAGACAATCAAGCCTAATAGGCTAAAAATCAATTTCGATTTAGAAAAGATTCCATCTTCTGGAAATATTAGTGCATCGCTTAATGCAAAATGGCTACACGGTGCTACTGCTGGTAATTTAAAGGCAATTTACGAGGTTACCACAAGCAAGGCAATGGCAACATTCCCAAACCATTCAAACTATATTTTTGATGATCCAGGAATTGAATTTACTCAGCAAACCAACACTTTGTGGGAAGGGCTGCTCGACAACGATGGAAACGCCAAGGTTTACGGAACAATAAGCAAGCCAGAGAAAGCACCTGCCGCAATTAATGTTGTCTTCAAGGGCAGAGTATTTGAGCAGGGGGGCGATTTCAGTATCGATTTATTTTCTAAGACCTTTAATCCATATAATGAGAATGTCGGTTTCATTTTGCCACAGCCAAATCCAGGAAGAAGTTGGTTAGAAACCGATAGAGATCAGGAGGTAAGTGTTGTAACAGTTAATACCGAGGGCAAACCGGTTAACTGCTCTAACCTTGAAATGGAACTTTATAAGCTTGAATGGCGTTGGTGGTGGGAGCAACCCGAAAATGGCGATGCTAGTTATGTAAGCCAAAGTTATGATAGGTTAGTTAAACGTGAACGTTTTAGCACTATAAATGGCAAAGCCACTGTTAAACTTAGGGTGAACTACCCTGAGTGGGGACGTTACTACCTAAAAATAACCAATAAAAGCAACGGAAATAGTGCTGGGGGATATGTTTACTTTGATTGGCCATACGATTCTGGAAAATCGCAGGCAAACCGTCCCGGCGGAGCAAGCGTACTGGCAATTGCTGCAAATAAATCGACATGTAATGTTGGCGAAAAGTTTAAGTTAACCATTCCCGGTGCTGAAAATTCCAGAGCATTAGTAAGTATCGAAAATGGTTCAAGAGTAATTAAGGCGTACTGGGTTGATGCGTCGCAGGTAACTAACGTTGTTGACATTGAGGCTACCGAGGAGATGGCTCCAAACGTTTACCTCCACGTTACGTTGGTTCAGCCCCACAAAGATAAGGCAAACGACTTGCCAATCCGACTCTACGGCATTACCAAAATGGATGTGAACAATCCTGAAACCATTCTGCAACCCGAAATTATTATGGCCGATGAGTTGAAATCCGAGAAACCAGTTGAAATAATCGTTAAAGAGAAGAATGGCAAGAAAATGAGCTTTACTCTTGCAATGGTTGATGAGGGATTACTTGATATCAATCGTTTTAAAACACCCGATCCTCACTCTTCGTTCTACACCCGCGAGGCTATTGGCGTTAAAACTTGGGATTTATACAACGATGTTATTGGTGCATACGGCGGTAAAATGGAACGTTTAATTTCCATTGGTGGTGATGATAACCTTAAACCCAATGATGGCGATAAAGCCCAACGATTCAAACCTGTCGTGAGATTCTTTGGGCCATTTGTTCTTGAAAAAGGTAAAAGCAAAAAAATCAACTTTAATATGACCAACTACATTGGTAGTGTCAGAGTTATGGTGATTGCTGCCAATGAAGGTGCTTATGGTTGGGCAGAGAAGGCTTGCCCAGTAAGAAATGATTTGATGGTTATGGCTACCCTGCCCCGTGTTCTCGGCCCTCAGGAAGATATTAAGTTACCAGTGAATGTGTTTACTATGTCGCCCGATATGAAGAAGGTTAAGGTGACTGTAAAAGTTTCATCAAACATAAAGATTCAGGGAGAGAATGAGCAATCATTGAGTTTCTCGAAACCTGGCGATAAAATTATTTTCTTTAATTTCAAGGTTGAAAACAAGGTTGGACCAGCCAAGGTTGAGGTTATTGCCGAAGGCAAAGGTATTAAATCAACCCAGACCATCGATATTATGGTGCGTAACCCAATATCGGAGGTTACCCGGAGTATCGATACCTTGGTTCCAGCAAACGGCAAGTTAAGCCTAGATTTCAATACTTTCGGTGTGAGCGGAACGAATGAGGCTGTACTTGAGGCATCGGTAATGCCTCCGCTAAATCTTATGAAGCGTTTAGATGAACTTATTCATTATCCTCACGGATGCGTTGAGCAGACCACATCTGCGGCATTTCCTCAAATATACTTAAACCAACTTGTTGAGTTAACCACGGAACAACAGCAGAACACAAACTTTTTCGTCTCCGAGGCCATAAAGAAATTATCTCGCTTCCAGAATAACGATGGTAGTTTCCGTTACTGGCCATCGTATATGTATGGCGACGACTGGAGCACCAGCTATGTTGGTCATTTCCTGGTTGAGGCGCAGGATAGAGGTTACGACGTTCCTCAAGGAATAATATCGAGTTGGATAAGTTATCAAAGTAAAGCTGCCAGAAGTTATACGCACCAAAGTGATCAGGACTACAACAATGAACTGATGCAGGCCTATAGGCTTTATACCCTGGCACTCGCCAAGAAGCCAGAGATTGGTGCAATGAATAAGTTAAAGGAGTATCAGCTCGGATTAGTTGCTAAAATGCGATTGGCTGCAGCTTATGCTTTGATAGGACAAACCGAAACAGCTCTGTCCATTGTGGAAAATGTACCTTTAACCATCAATTATTACCGCGAGTTGAGCTACACCTACGGTTCAAGTAACCGCGATAAAGGTATTGTTCTTGAAACAATGCTACTGTTAAAGCAGGATTCAAAAGCATATCCAATAGCCATAGAATTAAGCAAGGCTCTCTCGAGCAACACTTGGATGAGCACTCAGGAGACAGCCGTAACGCTTATGGCTCTTTCCAGAATGAGCATTGATAAAGGCAAAGGTGATAATGTTAGGTTGAAGTACATATTGAACGGAAACTCCAAATCGGTATCAAGCGAAAAGCCTGTGGCTCGCGACCAAATGGCAATAGCCGATGGACTCAATTCCGTTGAGTTCTACAACTCTGCTAAAAATCCAGTCTATGTAAGCATTGTTTTAAAGGGAGTTCCTGAGCAGGGTAAGGAAAAATCATTTGAGAATAATATTAATATGACCGTTAATTACATTGCAAGCAATGGCACAACATTGAATCCGGCTAATTTGAAAAAGGGAACAGACTTTACCTGCGAGGTAACCATTGCCAATCCGGGACTTCGTGGTGAGCTGAAGGAGATGGCGTTAACGCAGATTTTCCCTTCGGGATGGGAAATTCAGAATGTTCGTTTTGAGGAATCGGCAGACCAGTCGAAAATGAATTTCGATTATCAGGACATTCGTGATGATAGGGTTATTACCTACTTTAGTTTAAGGCCTAATACGAGCAAGAAATTTACCGTTAAACTAACTGCAACCTATGCTGGTAAATACTATATGCCAGGCCCATACTGCGAGGCAATGTACGATAACACCATTGCTGCAGCACAAAAAGGAGGTTGGGTTGTAGTGGAATAAATGATTCTAGAGTCCGGTATAAAAAGCATGTTTTATTTTAGCAAAACAAGTTATGTTTTTAATTATCAGCATTTTAAAAAACGTTGTGAAATTTGTTTTAACTTTATAAACTTGTAACTAATCAGTCTGCAAATTAGTAATAATATTTAAAGAAGGTAATATTTTTTGGCCATTTTTAATACAAGTATCAGTAATTGACCTGAGTAAAGAGAATGCATAAGCACCATCGGGAGATTTAAACTGGCCTGATATCTTTTGTTTTACTTTTATATTTCTAATTGCCCTTTCAGAGGCATTATTGTCAGGTGGAACTTTTGGATGATATAAAAATGTAAACACGTAATTTCGATATTTTATCAGTCTATTTCTGAAAGCGATTAATTCTTTATGATTATCAGGGATGTTATAATTCAGAAGTACATCCATACGCTTTTCAATGTTAGTTCTTCGGGGATTATCTAAAACATAATCGTCATCTTTCATGTTTTTCTTTAAATCCAGTGCTGCTTTAAACAAAGTTTTGCATACCCTGCTCCATTTATGCTTGTATCTTTCGGTCAGGTAATTCAAATCCCTTAATAAGTGCACAATGCATATTTGATGTGACAATGCATTTGTATTAAAATGGCTCTTCCAGCAATCGTGAACCAGCACAGCATTTTTAAAGCCATTTTTGAAAGTATTGTCTATACTGCTCTGAGCTCTGTTATTCGTAATTGTAATAAAAGTTGCTTCATCATTTTGCCATGTCCAAGCCCAGTGTTTATTGCCTGATACTCTAACCCCTGTTTCATCACTGCCTATGGCATAATTGATGTTTGATGAGATTTTTTGCTTTATCATTTCATAAGCAGGTTGTGCTTTTTTGACAATCCTGTCAAGCAAGTAATGAATCCCGCCTTCGCTTATGGGAAGATGAAAAACATCATTAAAAAATTCCTGCATCCTCTTAAATGGTAAGTATTGTCTAACATAAAAATAGGCTATGAGGCTTTCAATATTATTGCCGTAACTTACAGGGGCTTTTACTCCGTCAGGGTATTCACATATTGTTTCATGCCCGCAACTACAGCGTTTTTTGAACACCTGATGTTCGGTAACTCTTATTTTTATTTCAGGGATATCAAACACTTGACGTTTCCCCACATATTCGGGTGCTACATCATCGAGTTTTCTTCCACAAACACTACAATAATCTGGAATATGTTTCTCTGTTTGATCAGGGTTTTTTACCATCTTTAACGTATTCCCTTTTCTTCCTTTTTGCCCGCCTGGTTTTCGTCCTGTCTTTTCGCGTAAGCTTTTTCGCTTAGGTCGGTTTTCGTCCTTTGAAGGAGGAATTGAACTATTATTGCTGTTTTTGGGTGTTACGTATTTAGCAAGAAGTTTTTTGAGCTCAGCATTCTCTTTTCTTAGCATTGCATTCTCTTTTTGGAGACTACAATTTTGGTTACTTAATTCTTGTATGAGTAAATTTTGATCCAAAATTTTTGCTTTTGTCAAAAGTAGCTGGCAAAGATGGTTAAAACCAAATTTTTTAAGCAATAGTTATCAATACCCAACATCGGATTTTGTTGATATCACTTGATTTTTGAAAAATAAGTGCTTCAGAATTGAATATTCTAAAATGGATTCATAAAATCTACAAATAATCAACTCTCATGAAGCTTAAAAACTTGGGAAACCATAAGTTATCCACAATACAAAACAAAATTTGTTAATATCAGGTGATTTTTTTAATTTTAACACTGATTAGTTAC